>CAIYKK010000502.1 GCA_903926695.1 uncultured Burkholderiales bacterium | reverse complement strand
TGCTGCAAGGCCAGTGCCTTGTTGAACACAAAACGGCGTGCTCCGGCAAAGCGGCCCATATCGCGCTGCTGTTCGCCGTTGGGCATGAGTTCATATTTGAAAGCCTGGAGCCGCAGCATGCCGGTATTTTAGGCCGTTGTCACTCGACAAAGGACAGCTTCGCTGTCCGCGCTCTGCATCACCGTCCTGAAGGACGGTGCTTTCCGCGCAATCCCGGTAAAATTCCGCCGTCCCATCATGCGAATTTGCCGTGCAACCATTATTAGTAAAAACATTCACAACCACCACCGCATTGGGGCGCGGCATTGCTGACACGCTGAGTGCGCTGCGTGCGCAACGCAGTGGCTTGCAAGCGCGCTCTTGGGAAACGGTGGATATTCCTACTTGCCTGGGCGAGGTCGATGGCCTGGATGCCATGACCCTGCGCGCCGACCTGCAGGACTTCGACTGCCGCAACAACCGTCTGGCCCAGCTCGCGCTGGAGCAGGATGGTTTCATGGAGAGCGTACAAGCCGCTGCCGAACGCTACGGCAGAAAACGCATCGGCGTGTTCTTGGGCAGCAGCACTTCCGGCATCCTGAGTTCAGAGCAAGCCTATCGCCAGCGCGACCCGGTTAGCGGCGCCCTGCCCGCCAGCCACAGTTACCGGCATACCCACAATATGTTCTCCGTGGCGGATTTTGTGCGCCACTACGCCGATCTGCAAGGCCCGGCCTGCGTCGTCTCCACCGCCTGCTCGTCCAGCGCCAAAGTATTTGGCATCGCCCAACGCATGATCGGCTGCGGCCTGATTGATGCAGCGGTGGTGGGTGGCGTGGATTCCCTGTGCCTGACCACCATTTACGGTTTCAATTCGCTGCAACTGGTCTCCGCTCGACACTGCATGCCCTTTGACGCCCATCGCAACGGCATTTCGATTGGCGAAGGCGCCGCCTTTATCTTGCTGGAGCGCTCTGACCAGGCCCAGACCGGCGACATCCTGCTCAGCGGCGTTGGCGAATCCAGCGATGCACACCACATGTCGTCGCCCCACCCCGAGGGACTGGGTGCCCGCCTGGCCATGCAGGCCGCCTTGGACATGGCGGGTCTGCAACCGGCTTCAGTTGGCTATATCAACCTGCACGGCACCGCCACACCCAGCAACGATGCCGCCGAAGATTTGGGCGTCACCTCGGTGTTCGGCACATCCACCCCGTGCAGCTCCACCAAGGGCCACACCGGCCACACGCTGGGCGCCGCTGGCGCTGTGGAAGCCGTGATCTGCGCGATTGCGCTGCGCCATGGCTTTTTGCCTGGCGGTGTCGGCACCAACACCCCCGATCCACGCCTGCATTGCAATTACCTTTTGCAAAACCAGGAGCTAGCCATTACCCACGCGCTAAGCAACTCCTTTGGCTTTGGCGGCAGCAATTGCAGTCTGCTGTTCTCCAGGAAAATGGCATGACGGCCCTGCAGGTTTTTGTTGACGGCGTCGGTTTGTATGCACCGGGGCTCGATGGATGGGCCAACGCCAGTGCGGTGCTTGCCGCGCCGCAAACCTACCTGGCAACGCCCTTGCAACTGCCCGGCATCGACTCCCTGCCCGCAGCAGAACGCCGACGACTGGGCATCGCGGTCAAACTGGCCATGGCAGTGGGCTATGACGCGACCCGGCAGTCCCCCGTCAATCTTCAGCAGTTAGGCACCGTGTTTGTATCCAGTGCCGGTGATTGCGACAACTGCCACCAAATTCTTGAATCTCTGGCCTCAAGCGACCGGGCCATTTCGCCCACCCGTTTTCACAATGCGGTGCATAACGCCGCCGCCGGGTACTGGAGCATTGCCACGGGCAGCCAGCAACCCTCCACCAGCCTGAGCGCTCATGATGCAGGCTTTGGCGCGGCGTTACTGGAAGCCGCATGCCAAATTCACAGCAACGCCAAGCCCTGCCTGCTGGTGGCGTTCGATACGCCCTACCCCCAGCCTCTGCGTGCCCTGAGCAGCATCCCACACCCTTTCGGCGTGGCGCTGCTGCTGACACCGCAGCGCAGCACCACCACGATAGGCCGCTTGACGTTGTCACTGACGCAAGATCCGGTTAACCACATGCCCACCCCGGACCTCGAAGCCATGCGCGCTAATGTACCTGCCGCCCGCGCACTGCCGCTGCTTTCAGCCTTGGCGACACGGCAGCCGCAGGATTTTGTGATCGAATACCTGCAAGGGCTCAACCTGGCCGTCACGCTGCAACCATGAAGATCGACCGTACCTGGATTCAGCGCCATATTCCACACCAAGGCACCATGTGCCTGCTGGAAGCGGTCAAGCACTGGAGCGACACCGACATTCAATGCCATGCGCACAGTCACTTGGCACTGGACAACCCGTTGCGTAATGCGCATGGATTGCCCATCAGCGCCGGTATCGAATATGCAGCGCAGGCCATGGCCGTGCATGGCGCCCTGTTGGCGCCTGCGGACCAGCTCCCGGAAGTCGGCTACCTCACCAGTGTCCGCAACGTGGAGTGGTGGACGCCCCGGCTGGACGATGCAGGCGCCGAGCTTACCGTTCAGGCCACCCGAATTTCGGGCAACGAGGTGAGCCTGTTGTACGACTTCAGCATCCTTTGCAATGAGCGTTTGCTGCTGCGTGGCCGTGCTGGCGTCATGATCAAGCCCCCTGCTGCCCCTCAGAACATCCTTGCCCCTCGCCCATGACTACGCTGCCTCTTTTACCCGGCGCCCTGACCACCCAAGCCATCGCTTACCGCAACCAGCGCCCGGTCAGTCAGGCTGAATTCCTGCGCGACATCCTGGCCCTGGCTGCGCGTCTGCCACAGACCGGCCATGTGTTCAATCTGTGCAAGGATCGCTATTGGTTCTCCGTCGCCCTGTTTGCGGCGATCAGCCGTGGCGTGGTCAGCCTGTTGCAAAACTCAACGGCCCCGGAAAACATGGCTGCGCTGTTTCTCGATTACCCCGATGCCGTCTGTCTGGGTGAACAGGCCACGCCGATATTGGCGCAAATGCCCTATGTCGTGGTGCCGCACGCGGACCTGCCTGCCTCTGACACCCCGCTGGATATGCCGCAGATAGCGGGCGCCCAGCTGATCGTCCGCATTTTCACCTCCGGTTCAACCGGCAAACCACAGGCCCACAGCATGACCTTCTGGCGCATGCACAAGTGCGCCATTGCCGAGGCCGAACGCATGTGGAAGGTCGCGGGCGGCCCCTGCTCGGTGCTGGGCACCGTGTCGCCCCAGCACATGTTTGGACTGGAAGCAACCGTGCTGCTACCGATCTTTGGTGGCGCTCAGTTCAGCGCACGGCAACCGTTCTTTCCGGCCGACGTGGCCAGCGCCCTGGCCGAGCTGCCCGAACCGCGCCTGCTGGTGTCCACGCCCTTTCACTTGCGCAAGCTGATGGACGCGCAGATCACCTTGCCCCGCGTCAGCGCCGTCCTGTCGGCCACGGCACCGCTGTCACTGGAACTGGCCCAAGAAGTCGAAATCCAGCTGAACGCGCCGATGGTAGAAATCTACGGCTCCACTGAAACCGGTGCGCTGGCGACCCGGCGACCGACTCAAGGGACGGAATGGCATACCTATGCGGGTATTACGCTGCAACAGGCCCAAGACCAGACCCGCGCCTACGCTGAGCACTTTGATGCGCCACAAATGCTCAACGATGTCGTGGAGCTACTCAGTCCAACCCGCTTTCGCCTGCTAGGCCGCAACTCCGACATGATCAACATTGTTGGCAAGCGCAACTCACTGGCTTTTCTCAACCAGCTCCTACTCAGCCTGCCCGGTGTCGAGGACGGCGTTTTCTGCATGCACGACAGCGTATCGCCCGATGAAGCGCCACGCCTGATCGCCTTTGTCGTAGCGCCCTCACTGAAGGGCGCCTCCCTCCAGGCCAGCTTGCGCCAGCATGTGGACCCGGTCTTTCTACCGCGCCCGCTGGTCTTTCTCGCAACGCTGCCGCGTGATGCCAACGGAAAACTGCCCGCATCCGCCCTCGCCGAGCTGCGTGCCACTCACCTTGTCACGAGAACCTGAGATGCCAGTCATCCCCCTGCCCTTTGCTGCGGACCACCCGGTGTTTCCGGGTCATTTTCCGGGCCACCCGATAGTGCCTGGCGTGCTGCTGCTGGAGTGGGCGCAAGCTGCCATCGAAGCACAGCTTGGTCAGCGCGTGCGGGCACTGGCCGAAGCCAAATTTCACAGCCCGGCCACCCCTGCCGATGTGCTGGAACTCGATTTCGACATCGGGGCCACTTCCGTGCGTTTCGAGATCCGAAGCGCAGCGCGCAAGATTGCCAGTGGCCGCTTTCCATTGCCACCCCCTGTTGTCGCATGAGCGAGCCAAGCCCCCCAACACCCGCCGAGGACAAACCGGTATGGATGCAGCGCAAGGAGCGCGGCAGTTTTTTCCTGCTCCAGCTGATGCGCCGAATTTCACTGATTTTTGGGCGTCGCCTCTCGCGCATCGTGGTCTATGGCATTGCCCTGTACTTTGTGCTCGCCGTCCCCGCCGCCCGCAAAGCCTCACGCAGTTACCTGGCGCGGGCTCTGGAGCGCCCCGTCACCTGGGTTGACCTGTACCGACACATCCTGGCGTTTGCCAGCACCATCCATGACCGCTTCTACCTGCTCAACAACCAAGCTGACCTGTTCGACATCCAGGTGTTTGGCGCAGAGCCGATCATCGATCACCAAGCCAGGAACAAAGGCATGCTGCTGTTCGGCGCGCACATGGGCAGTTTTGAAGTCCTGCTCAACCATGCTCGCTGCAACCGCTTCAACTCCTGCGTGGCGATGTACCCGGAAAATGCCCGGCAACTCAATCGTGCGCTGGCGGCCATCAATCCTGAAGCCATCACCGGCATCATTGCGCTGGGCCAGATTGATTCCATGCTGACCATCCACCACCAGCTGGAAACCGGCGCCCTGGTTGGCGTCCTCGCCGACCGTGCGGCCGGGCCGGACCAATACCTCACCCTGCCTTTTCTGGGCGCGCCAGCACGCTTCCCGACCGGCCCCTTCCGCATGGCGGCCATGCTGGGGCACCCGGTTTACTTCATGACCGGGCTTTATTGCGGTGGCAATCGTTATGAAGTTCACTTCGAGCCGCTGGCCGACTTTGCCGCCGTCCCACGCCACCAACGCGATGCAGCGATCCGCGAGACCTTGCAAAAATACGTCGCAACGCTGGAGCGGCACTGCAAGGCCGCGCCCTACAACTGGTTTAATTTCTTCGAATTTTGGGAGTCAGCGCCATGAACAACAAACCCCGTGTGCTGCCGCTGGTGCTCTGGCTGGCCGGCATGCTGGCCTGCCTGCTGGTGATTTTTCAAACTCACTTTGTGGCGGATTTGTCGGCCTTCATGCCCCGCACACCCAATGCGCGCCAGCAACTGTTGATCGACCAACTGCGCGATGGCGCGGTGGCTCGGCTGATCATGATGGGCATCGAAGGCGGAGATGCCGCCGAACGCGCCCGTCTGTCACAAGCCCTCGCCAAAGACTTGCAACAAACCGGTCTGTTTGTAGCCGTGCAAAACGGGCAAGAAGAAACCCAGGAACGCGACCGGGCCTATTTCTTTGACAACCGCTATCTGCTCAGCCCGGCAGTCACGCCCGCGCACTTTGAGGTCGATGGCTTGCACGCTGCGATCAGCAGTTCCATTGACGCCCTGTCCGGCGATGCCGGGATGACCATCAAGCGCTTGTTTGCCCGCGACCCCACGGGCGAAACGCTGCAGCTTCTGGAGCAGTTTTCCGGACTCAGTCAACCGCAAAGCATCGACGGCGCCTGGGCCTCGCGTGACGGCAAGCGCGCCTTGCTGCTGGCCTTTACCCGCGCCGCCGGGTCTGACACCGAAGCACAATCCCAAGCGGTTGACAAGGCCCGCGCCCTCTTTAACGCCTTGCCGGGACGCAGTCCAGACGCCCGTCTGGTGATGAGCGGTGCTGGCGTGTCCTCGGCGGCCTCGCGCAATACCATTCAGGAAGAGGTCGGACGCCTGGCCACCGCCAGTTTTGTGCTGGTAGTCTGCCTGCTGCTGGTGGTGTACCGCTCCCCGACCCTGCTGATATTGGGCCTGCTGCCCGTGCTGTCCGGGGTGGCAGCCGGTATCGCCGCCGTGAGTCTGGGCTTTGGCCAGGTGCATGGCCTGACGCTGGGCTTTGGCACCACCCTGATCGGCGAAGCGGTGGACTACTCGATCTACTTCTTTATTCAACGCAACACCACCCAGGTCTCCAACAATTTCTGGCGCACCATCTGGCTGGGCGTACTGACCTCAATCGCCGGTTTTGCGGCTTTGATGAGCTCCAGTTTTCCGGGACTGGCCCAATTGGGTCTCTATTCCATCAGCGGCCTGGTGGCAGCGGTGCTGGTCACGCGCTACGTGCTGCCCGTGCTGACACCCCAGAAATTGGCCTTGCGCGATCTCAGCCAGGTCGCCGCCAAGCTGGACCATGTCATCGGACGCGCCGCCGCACTGCGCTGGCCGATTGTTGCGCTGGCATTGGCGGCCACCGGCGCCGTGCTGTTGCACGACGGCAGCATCTGGAATCGCCAACTCTCCGGCCTCAATCCCATTCCGCAGTCTGAACGACAAGTGGACGAACAACTGCGTGGCGACCTGGGCGGCACCGATACCCGCTACATCATGGCGCTGACAGCGCCAGACCAGGAAGCCGCGCTGCAACTCGCAGAGCGTGCTGGCGCCGTGCTGCAAGGTCTGGTGAAAGAGCAAGTCATGGCCGGTTTCAGTTCACCCGCCACGGTATTGCCCAGTGTGGCGCTGCAGCGTGCCAGACAAGCCGCCTTGCCCGATGCGGCACAGGCACCGGCGCGCCTACAGCAAGCGCTGCAAGGCTTGCCGGTTCGGGCCGAACGCCTGGGCGCATTTCTGGCCGATTTACAAACCGCACAACAACACCCGCCCCTGCTGCGCAAAGACCTGGACGGCACCTCAGCGGCGCTGATGGTGGACGCCATGCTGGTCCCACGCACGTCTGACATCTTGGTGTTGATGCCCTTGCGCCCCATGGCTGAGGGGCCTTTATCTGACAACATCCCGCTGGACCAGGTGCATGCCGCCCTGCGCGCCAAGGGGTTGAACGACGCGGTAGTGATCGACATGCTGGAAGAATCCAGCAGCCTGTTTGATGGCTACCGCCACGAGGCTCTGTGGCTCTCTAGCCTGGGTTGCCTGCTCATTCTGGCGCTGCTGATGGCCTCACTGCGCTCCTGGGTTCGCACCCTGCGGGTGGCCGCGCCACTGGCGTGTGCGGTGATGTGCGTCACAGCGGCCCTTCTATTGCAGGGCACCCAACTCACCATCCTGCATCTGGTTGGCTTGTTGCTGGTGGTGGCTGTTGGGTCCAATTACGCCCTGTTTTTCGACCGTGGCGCACAAACTGGCAGTGCCGAGTACCGGCAGCAAACACAAGTCGCCCTGGTCGTTGCCAACCTGACATCAGTGGGCAGTTTTGGCTTGCTGGGCCTGTCGAAGGTGCCGGTGCTGGCAGCCATCGGCAGCACCGTGGCACCGGGTGCCTTTCTGGCCCTGGTTTTTGCCGCCATTCTCACGCGGGAGCGCGTTGATGCACCTGCGCACTGAGTTGCACACGGCCGCCCAACGCAGCGACACGCTGCTGGTGCTGCTGGCGCCCTCCTTGTCCAGCATTGACGATTTTGACGCGCAGGGGTTTGTGGATGCGGTGCGCCAGCGCCAGTTACCCGTTGACCTGCTACTGGCAGATGTCACCATACAACATGTGATCAACAACACCGTGGCCGCCACACTGCTTTCTGAGGTGCTGGAGCCTGCCAAGGCTAACGGCTACCGCACGATCTGGATGGCCGGTATTTCCATGGGGGCCTTTTGTGCCCTGCACTGCGCCGCTCAGCACGCCGACCAACTTGCAGGCCTTTATTTGCTGGCCCCCTACCCCGGCACGGGCGATATCCTGGCCGAGATTCGCGCGGCTGGCGGGGCCGCCGCCTGGTGTCAACAACAGCCATCGACCTTGGACGAACGCGTATGGTGGCAATGGCTGGGCCAGGAATCGTTAAAAGCGGAATGGGCCACCCCGGTGTATTTCGGTAGCGGCAGCACTGACCGATTTTTGAAAGGCCAACGCCTGCTGGCCAATTTACTGCCCGAAACGCACGTTCTCATGCTCCCCGGCGGTCACCAATGGCCAACCTGGAAGGCCTTGTGGGACGACTGGCTGGACCACGGACCACTGGCCTGCGGCGCCCCTGTTCAGCCGGTCAAACACGCCGCCAACCCCGCTTGAATCCAGATAGCAGCACCTACAATAAATGCTCAATAACGGCAACCGGGCAGAGAACAAAAGATGCAAAGCGCGCACACAAAATCAATGTTGGATGTGATTGATCACGCATGACCACGCAACACATCTACCTTGACGGTATCGGACTGCTCGGGCCTGGTCTGACGGGCTGGGCGCAAGCCTGTGACGTGCTGACTGGTCGACAGCTCTATGTTGCTGCGTCCACAGCATTGCCTGCCGTTGAAAAGTTACCACCCGCCGAACGCCGCCGGGTTGGCATACCCGTCAAATTGTCCATGGCCATCGGCTTGGAGGCGGCACGCCATGCAGAGGCCGATCTTGCCAACCTGGCCACGGTTTTTTCATCGACCGAAGCTGACTGTGACAATTCCCACGCCATCCTGGAAGCCCTGGCCTGCGCTGATCGCGCCCTGTCCCCGACCCGCTTTCACAACTCGGTACACAACGCGGCATCGGGTTACTGGGGCATTGCCAGCGGCAGCATGCAGCCCAGCACCAGCCTGAGCGCCTACGATGCCACGTTCGCCGCCGGACTTCTGGAGGCAGCCACCCAAGCCATCAACAGTGGCAAACCTTGCCTGCTGCTGGCCTATGACACCGCGTATCCCGAACCCCTGCAGCGGCTGCGTCCCATCCCCGCTGCCATGGGTGTTGCCCTGGTTCTCAACCCCTGCCAGACCTCGGCAGCCCGCGCAGTGCTCAAGCTGACACTCAGCAACGACGCCGCAACGTGCATGCCGCAAGACGATCTGGAACACTTCCGCCAAAGCATTCCGGCGGCGCGCAGCCTGCCCTTGCTGACCCTGTTGGCGCAAGGCCGCAACGGAACGGTGGTGCTGGACTATCTGGACACCCTGCGGCTCAGCATCGAGGTCTGCAACATCAACCCACCCCAGAGGAATCAAACCCCATGAAACGCGCCCTGGTTACCGGTGGCAGTGGCGCCATCGGCGCAGCGATCTGCCGCCGCCTCGCAGCCGACGGCCTGCATGTGATCGTTCACGCCAACAGCCATCTCGCCAAGGCCCAAAGCCTGTGTGACGAGTTGCAAAACAGCGGTGGCTCGGCACAGGCGATTCAGTTTGACGTGACCGATGGCCGCGCCACCCAATCCGCACTTGAGTCATTGCTTGAAAACGGTCCCATACAGGTGCTGGTGAACAACGCGGGCATCCATGACGACGCCGTCTTTCCCGGCATGCAGCGCCAGCAGTGGCACAGCGTGATCGACGTTTCGCTGAATGGGTTCTTCAATGTCACGCAGCCACTGACAATGCCCATGATCCGCACCCGCTGGGGCCGCATCATCAACATTTCGTCGATTGCAGGCATTACCGGCAACCGGGGTCAGACCAACTACGCCGCCGCCAAGGGCGCGCTGCACGCAGCGAGCAAATCACTCGCCCTGGAATTGGCCACACGCGGTATCACCGTGAATGCCGTGGCCCCCGGCATCATCAGTTCGGACATGACCAAAGACATCTTTGACAGCACCGCCATTGCCAACCTCGTGCCCATGAAGCGCGCCGGGAAACCTGAAGAAGTTGCCGCACTGGTGGGATTTCTGGCCTCGGACAGCGCGGCCTACATCACCGGCCAAATCATCTCGGTCAACGGCGGCATGGTTTAACCCGCGCCAAGCATGTGAAACAAAACAACCTGAACACCACAACCCAGCGCACAGTTGACAGCCCTGCCGAATTTGCAGTCTGCCGTGACCAGTTCTTTGCCACGCCCCTGGCCGACACCATCTTGCCCTGGTGTTTTCCTGAACTTTCCCGCCCGGCCGTGGTCGAGCAAACCAATGCCTTCTGCGGCACCGAGGACTTTCAGTTCGCCTATGTCAATCCGATGCTTCAGCGCATTCTGCGCGAGACCTCGCAGGGCCTGAGCATTTCCGGACTTGATCAGCTCCCGACCGACCGCAAGTTTCTGTTCATCTCCAACCACCGCTGCATCGTCACGGACGCCGCGCTGGTCTCGCTGAACCTGCTGTCCATCGGACGCGGCACCTGCAAGG
>CAIYKK010000501.1 GCA_903926695.1 uncultured Burkholderiales bacterium | reverse complement strand
GCAGCGCATCAGCGTGATGCCCGCCGCCTGCATCGCCACGTCGGTGCCGGTGGACATCGCAATGCCGACATCGGCGGCGGCCAGCGCGGGCGCGTCGTTGATGCCGTCGCCGACCATTGCCACGCGGGCGTTTTTGTCGTTCATGCCAACAATCCCGGCCTTGAGCTGGCTGACGATGTTGGCTTTGTCTTCGGGCAAAACCTGGGCGTGGACGATGGTGATGCCGAGTTGCTTCGCCACCGCGTCGGCGCTGCCTTGGTTGTCGCCGGTGATCAGCGCGGTTTGAATGCCCAGCGCGTGCAGCCGGGCGATGGCCGGGGCCGCGCTGGTTTTCACCGCGTCGCCAAAAGCCAGCAGCGCCAGCAGTTGCGGCGCGCCGCTCACATCGGCCAGCCACGACACGGTGCGGCCTTGGGCTTCGAGCGCGGCGGCGCGTTCTGCCAGCGCGCTTACATCGACGTTCAGTTCCTGCATAAAACGCGGGCTGCCGAGGCGCAATTCGCGCCCGTCCACCACCGCCGCCATGCCGCGCCCAGCCACGGCGCGCACCTGTGTGGCTGCTGGCACGGCGAGATTTTCTTTGGAGGCTAGCGCGGTGACAGCCTTCGCCAGCGGGTGTTCGCTGCCGGATTGAATCGCAGCGCTCCAGCTCAGAACTGCGTTGCGGCTGGCGCTAGGCGTGCGGCCAGCCTGCGCGGCTGGGGCCGCCAGCGCAGCCGAACTGGTCGAATCAGCCGTCGCAGCCGCAGCCGTGGCCGTCGCCGCAGCTAGCGCCGCCGAATGCGTTCCAGCCGTTCGCCCGGCGGGGTTTGCCGACGTGGCGGAATCGGTCAATTCCGCCAGCGTCACCAGCGCGACCAGCTCGGGACGGCCCTCAGTCAGCGTGCCGGTTTTGTCGAAAGCCACGACTTTGACTTGGTGCGCCACTTCCAGCGCCTCCGCGTCTTTGATCAAAATGCCGTGGCGCGCCGCGACGCCGGTTCCGGCCATGATGGCGGTCGGCGTGGCCAGTCCGAGCGCGCACGGGCAGGCAATCACCAGCACGGCGACGGCGTTCAAAATGGCCGTTTCCCAATGGCCGTCGCCCGCGCCGAACAAGCCCCAGCCCAGCAGCGCGACCAACGCAATCCCAATCACCACCGGCACAAACACGGCGCTCACCTGATCGACCAGCCGCTGAATCGGCGCTTTTTTCGCCTGCGCCGACTCGACCATTCGCACAATGCGCGCCAGCGTCGATTCCGCGCCGACGGCGCTGGTGCGCACCACAATCAGCCCTTCGCCGTTGACCGCGCCGCCCGTCACCCGGTCGCCGGGCTGTTTATTCACCGGCAGGCTTTCGCCGGTGATGAGCGACTCATCGGCCTCGGTCGCGCCTTCGAGGATCTCGCCATCGACGGCGATGCGCTCGCCGGGGCGCACCACGACCCAGTCGCCGACTTTCACCTCGGCCACCGGCACGTCGGTGTCCACGCCGTTGCGGCGCAGCCGGGCGGTTTCGGGGCGCAGCGCGTTCAGGGCGCGGATGGCTTCGGTGGTCTGGCGCTTGGCGCGCGCTTCCAGCCATTTGCCCAGCAGCACCAAGGTGATGACGACCGCCGAGGCTTCAAAGTACAGGTGCGGCGCGCCGTGGCTGCCGCCATCACCGCCGCCGTGCCGGAGCAGCAGATAAACACTCAACCCGTAAGCCGCCGACGTGCCCAGCGCGACCAATAAATCCATGTTGCCCGCGCCCGCCCGAGCCGCTTTCCAGCCGGATTTGTAAAACCGCGCCCCGAGCCAGAACTGCACCGGCGTGGCCAGCGCCCATTGCAGCCAGCCGTCCAGCATCCACGACTGGCCGAGCAGCGCGCCGAACATGGGCAGCGCCAGCGGTGCCGACAGCGCAGCGGCCAGCGCAATCGGCCACCACGGCGCGCCGGGTTTGGCGCGGGCTGGCGCGCCCGACTGCGCGCTGGCGCTGGCCGCGCCGGGCGGGGTGCTAGCGCTCACGTTGGCGCTGGCGTTGGCGTGGCCTGCGCTGGCATCGGCGGTCTGCTCGGGGCGGGCGCTGCCGTCCGTGCTGACGGCTGTGCCCGGTTCGCGCCATTCGGACGCGGGATAACCGGCTTTGTCCGCAGCGGCGATCAACTGGGCCAGCAGGGCGGCGCTGCCGTGGGTCTGGCGGGCGGCGTGGATTTCGGCGGTTTCGGTGGCCAGGTTGACCTCCGCCGACAGCACGCCCGGCACCTGCTTGAGCGCTTTTTCGACCCGCGCCACGCACGAGGCGCAGCTCATCTCGCTGATGTTGAGGCGCAGCGCCTGCGCCGGCAGGCTGGAGTCAAGGGGCGGGGCGGCGGTGTGCATCGGGTGGAACTCCTGAAATGGCTGGCGCAATGCAGCAATTGCGCCAGTGTGAACCTTGCCACGGTGGCAGGGTCAAGTTTGGCTGAGATTTTTAGGCTGGGGGCGGCGGCGCTTGCGCGGCATCGAAGCCGCTTATGATTCGCGTAAAAATCGCTTACAGTCATTTGCAAAAGCTTCTGCCGATAAAAATTTGTTACGGGTAAAAATAAATGAGTTTAATCACATCTCTTTCCAAGGTAAAAACCGAGGAAGATGTCAAAGATGCTTATATTAAAGCGCTTGGCCTTAAAAAATACACCAAAGGACTGGTGGATATTCAAACTGAAGAAATTTGGTTTGAGGCTAAAGAGGCCACAACATCACCAGTGCTTATGTTTGCCCAACTTCTCTTTTATGTCAGAGACGCACAAAAAAAGGGTGAACACATTCCTCCATTTTTGGCTGTGATTGATCGAGAAAAAGCAGCAATTATGGAAACGGCCAAAGCGCTGCCGATCATGGTGGATAAATCAATTAAATGGCCAAAATCTGCTTCAAAAGTTGACAAATCTGTAGCCGCACAAGTTGCTCCCTACATTGAAACTCACTTCGTGGTTTACAAGATGGATAGCCATGAACAAGAGTTTGTGCAAGTTGTTAAAAAAGCCATCAAGGAAGGAAAACTCCTGCGAACTTCTATTACGCCTGACAATTTACGGCAAGTATTTGACAAGTGGGTGGAGATGATAGGGAGAGAACTTCAGGGCGTTGATGAAACAGATTATGCACTACTGTTTTTTGCAGACATCATGCACGATGGCGTAAAAGCCACCATCAGCGATTTACCTGCCAGATTATTGCACGAAGGAGATACGCCTATATTTTTAATGAATAATAAAACTTATGAGTTATCCAGTGAAAGAGGCTATCGTAATTTCTGGGCTATTTATCATCGTCCGCCAGAAGAAGAACATCGAAGCTATCTTCTAGAGCGACGGGATAGTCTTTTACCTTTAAATGAAAGAAGTTTTAAAGGTGCATTTTATACGCCCTTGCACATAGTAGATAAAGCGTATGATTTATTAGCCAAAACTTTGGGAAAGAATTGGCAGAAAAATTACATTGTCTGGGATATGTGCTGTGGCGTAGGTAATTTGGAAGTCAAGCACAGCAATCACCGCAATATTTTCATGAGCACGCTGGATAAAGCTGACATTGATGTGATGCAGGCAAGTCGCACTTGCGTGGCCGCCACCAAATTTCAGTACGATTATCTTAACGATGATGTCAACGATTTTGGTGAAATTGATTATTCGATTACCAATAAATTGCCTATGGAGTTACGTCAAGCCATTGCAGATGTGAAGGCGAAGAAGAAAGGGGCGAAGAAGATTCTTGTCTTGATTAATCCACCCTATGCCGAAGCGATGAATATTGACAATCTCACCGAATCGGCGGGAACGAATTCTGAATCAAAGTCAGGTGTTTCAAAAACTAAAATTGGCGCAGGAATGGGTGATTTGGGTTATGCGGCGCGAGAGATTTTTGTTCAATTTTTAGTGCGAATTTCCAAAGAAATTCCAAATGTGACACTTGCCATGTTCAGCAAGTTGAAATATGTCAATGCTCCAAATTTTGAACACTTTCGCAAACAATGGACAGCTCAATACTTGAGCGGCTTTGTGGTTCACAGCAAAGCGTTTGATCAGCTCAAAGGAGACTTTCCGATAGGATTTTTAATTTGGGATACAGGAAAGAAAAAACCAACCAATGAAATCACCACCATCGCGCTGGACAAAGACGGTAAAGAAGTGGGCGAAAAAACTTTTTACCGAAAAACAGATCAATTGCCGCTCAGCGAATGGATTGTGCGCCCTCGATCAAACACGCAGGAGGCGCTACCACTTAAAAATGCAATCACGCCAACCACCAGCACAAAAGATGTACGAGGCAACAAGTGGGCGAATGGTGCTATTGGAAGCATGATTGTTTTCGGTAATGACCTGCAACACGCAGCGCAAGGCACAGCATTGTTATCTTCGGGTTACGGTAATGCAGGTGCTTTTTTTGTAACTCCCGAAAATCTAACGAAGGCGGCAGTCGTTTTCGCTGTACGGCGGCTGGTAAAGCCTACATGGCTAAATGACCGTGATCAATTTTTACAACCGGTACAACCTTTGACGGAAATTTTTAAATCAGATTGTCTTATCTGGATGCTATTCAATGGCAGCAATCTTAGTGCGGGTGCAAAAGATTTGGAATGGGATGGAAGAAAATGGTCTTTAGTGAATAACTTCATTCCATTCACTGAAGAAGAAGTCGGGGCAAGTAAACGATTTGATTCTAATTTTATGAGCGCGTACATTGCCAAGCTTAAACTTTCTAGTGAAGCCAAGTTGGTATTGGAAGAGGGGCGTAAAATTTGGAAACTTTACCACTCAAATAAATTTGAAAAAAGAATTCGCGATGAATTCAAGTTGAATTGCTCTGGCGTTGGTTGGTATCAAATTCGTAAATCGCTTGAGGCTAACGATGAAGTTATCACTGTGGATTTTGATTTATTTAAAGAAGCGTATGCCTCTCTGAGTCAGAAGTTACTTCCCCAAGTATTTGAAAATGGGTTTTTAAAAATTTAAATAATAATCGTCAGCGTTAATAGTCAAAAAAACATGGCCATCCGCCGCTTGACCTTGCCCCCATAGCAAGGTTCACACTAAAAACCCATCCCCTTCAACCTTCAGGAGTTTTCATGGAATTCAGCATTCCCGACATGAGTTGCGGCCACTGCGTCAAGGCCATCACGCAGGCGCTGGCGCAGCTGGACCCGGCGGCCACGTTGAGCGTCGATCTGCCCACGCGCACCATCACCGTGCAAACCGCGCAGGAGCGCGAAAAAGTCGCGGCGGCGCTGGCCGAAGCGGGCTACCCGGCGGCCTGAAAGCGCGCCCGCCCCCGCCCGCCGGACGCGCCAAACGCGCACCGCGCTGCGCCAAAGCCCACGCGGGCCGGGCCGGGGCGGCGGCAGGCGGCTGGCTAGAATCCAGCCTTTCCTTCTGAAGAACGCCCCGCATGCCCGCGCCTTTGTCTGACCGCCTCGCCGTCCTTCCCCAATACCTCCTGCCCAAGCAGGCCATCACCCGGTTTGCCGGTCTTGTCGCCTCCAGCCAGCGCGGCGAAATGACCACCACCATCATCCGCAACTTTGTCGCCCGCTACGGCGTCAACATGGCCGAGGCGCTCAACCCCGACATCGCCAGCTACCGCACGTTCAACGACTTTTTCACCCGTGCCCTCAAGCCGGGAGCGCGGCCTCTGGCGCGGGCCGGGCTGATCTGCCCGGTCGATGGCGCGGTCAGCCAGTTCGGTCTGATTGAACAAGACCAGATTTTTCAGGCCAAGGGCCACAGCTATTCCACGACGGCGCTGGTCGGCGGCGACGCGGCGCTGGCCGCGCAGTTTCGGGACGGCCACTTCGCCACGATTTACCTCAGCCCCAAGGATTACCACCGCATTCACATGCCGTGCGCCGGGCGCTTGAGCCGCATGATTTATGTGCCGGGCGAGCTGTTTTCGGTCAACCCGCTGACGGCGCGCGGCGTGCCGGGCCTGTTTGCGCGCAACGAGCGGGTGGTGTGCGTGTTTGAGTCGGCGCGGGGGCCGTTTGTCTTGGTGCTGGTCGGCGCGACGATTGTCGGCAGCATGGCCACCGTCTGGCACGGTCTGGTGAACCCGCCGCGCAGCAAGACGGTGCGCGAGTGGACGTACCCGGCACCGGCCAAGGCGCTGCTGCCAGTGGTTTCGTCAAGCGGCAAAGCGTCGGAAAAGTCCGTCGTTGTGTTGAAGCAGGGCGCGGAAATGGGCCGCTTTTTGCTCGGCTCGACCGTCGTGATGCTGTTTCCCAGAGGGCCGCTGCGGTTTAACCCGAGCTGGACGCCGGGCTGCGGCGTGCGGCTGGGCGAGGTCATGGCGGACGCTTGACCGCTTTGAATTGAAATCAGTGTTTGGGCGCGCATGTTTTGCCTTATTCGCACAAAGCCGAAATTCTGGAATTTGCCGCTGATTAGAGCCAGCCTTAGCGCTTGAGGTGGCGACTTCGCGGCCCGCATCAGCCGCTGGTCTGTCTGCGCGTCGGCGGTGCCCGGCGTACAGTAGCCGTTTGCGTCTTCAGACGCGCCCTTTTTCCAATCCCCGGAGTCCCGCCATGAACGCCCCTCTGCACCGCGAAATCCCCGCCGCCGTTTTGAACGCCGGGCAAGCCCTGTCCCAAGTCACCGCCCAGTGGGACGGCGACATCGTGCGCCAGCTCACCGACTACATCGCCATTCCGGCCAAGTCCCCGGCGTTTGATGCCGACTGGGCGCAGCACGGCCACATCGACGCCGTGGTGCGCAACGCCGCCGCGTGGGTGGAAGCGCAAAAAGTCCCCGGCCTGACGCTCGAAATCGTCCGGCTCGATGGCCGCACGCCGGTGATCTTTTTGGAGATTGCCGCGACCCGCGCCCATTCCACCCAGACCGTGCTGATGTACGGCCACCTCGACAAGCAGCCCGAATTCAGCGGTTGGCGCAGCGACCTCGGCCCGTGGACGCCCAAATACGAAGACGGCAAGCTCTACGGCCGGGGCGGCGCGGACGACGGCTACGCCATCTACGCCAGCATCGCCGCCGTGCAGGCGCTGAAAAACCAGGGCGTGGAGCACCCGCGCATCGTCGGCCTGATCGAAACCTGCGAAGAAAGCGGCTCTTACGATTTATTGCCCTACGTCGATGCGTTGCGTGCGCGGCTCGGCGAGGTGGCGCTCGTCGTCTGCCTGGACTCGGGCGCGGGCAACTACGACCAGCTTTGGCTCACGACCAGCCTGCGCGGCAACGCCACCGGCGTTTTAAAAGTCGAGGTGCTGACCGAAGGCGTGCATTCGGGCGACGCCAGCGGCTTGGTGCCATCGAGCTTTCGCATCATGCGCCAGCTGCTCGACCGGCTCGAAGACAGCGCCACGGGCCGACTGTTGCCGCAAAGTTTTCACTGCGAGATTCCGGCGGATCGGCTGGCGCAGGCGCAGGCCACGGCGGCGATTCTGGGCGACGAACTTTACAAACGTTTTCCGTGGGCGCATTACGACTGCGGCGGCGCGACTAATTTCACCCTGCCAACGACCACCGATCCACTCGAAGCCCTGTTAAACCGCACCTGGCGCCCGACGCTGAGCGTCACCGGCGCCGACGGCCTGCCGCCGTTCCGGGACGCGGGCAATGTGCTGCGGCCTTACACCGCGTTTAAATTGTCGCTGCGCCTGCCGCCGCTGGTTCAGGCTGACGCGGCTGTGCGCGAACTGAAAGCGTTACTGGAAGACAACGCGCCGTATCAGGCCAAAGTCACGTTTGAAAGCGACAGCGGCGGTGCCACCGGCTGGAACGCACCGAGCAGCGCGCCGTGGTTTGACAGCGCCCTGAACGCCGCATCGCAAAACTTTTTCGGCGCGCCCTGCGGCACGATTGGCCAGGGCGGCACGATTCCGCTGATGAACATGCTCAGTCAGGGTTTCCCGAAAGCGCAAATGATGGTGTGCGGCGTGCTCGGCCCGAAAAGCAACGCCCACGGGCCGAACGAGTTTTTGCATGTGCCCTACGCCAAGAAGCTGACGGCGGCGGTGGCGCAGGTGATTGCTGGCGTGCCGGGCTGAAGCGCTACAGCCGGGCAACGTGAGCGGCCCGGCTTGGCTGTGCTGGCAGCCATAGCTATTGGGCGCGCTTCAAGGACTTCAGCGGCCCAGCAGCCCGCCCAGCATGCACATCAAATCGTTGCTATTGCCCAAGCCCTGCGCGGGCGCTTGGCCTTGCGGCGTGAACTGAGTGACCAAAGCGGGCAGCAGTTGCGCGACTTGGCTGGCTGCGTCGCCGGGATTCACGCCCAGCTGGGCCGCGATGTCGGCGACGGTGCCCGAGCCGAGCGCGCTGGTGATCTGCTCGCCAGAGACGGCCTGGTTAG
>CAIYKK010000500.1 GCA_903926695.1 uncultured Burkholderiales bacterium | reverse complement strand
GGCCGCTGGCGCGGGTGCAGAACTGCGATTTCATCCCGACGCCGCGCGCCGAAACCGAGCGCCAGGCTTTCATGGCCTGGGGCCAGGGCGGGCTGGTTCACGCCACGCTGGCCTACCACTGGGCGCGCATGATCGAATTGCTGCATTCAGTCGAAGTGATTGCCGAGCTGCTCGACAACCCGGCGCTGGTCAGCGGCGATTTGCTGACGACCGGCGTGCGCCAGCGCAGCGGCGTCGGCATCATCGAAGCGCCACGCGGCACGCTGATTCACGACTACGACGTGGCCGATGACGATCTGGTCACGCGCTGCAACCTGATTGTGTCCACCACGCAGAACAACCAGGCCATGAATGAGGCCGTGCGCGCCGTGGCCCGCGACTACCTCGATGGCCGCGAACTGACCGAAGGGCTGCTGAACCACATCGAAGTGGCCATACGCGCTTACGACCCTTGTTTGTCTTGCGCCACCCACGCGCTGGGCCAGATGCCGCTCGATGTCGCGCTGGTCGGCCCCGACGGCACGCTGATCGACCGGGTGCTGCGCTCGCCGCAGGGCGAGTTGCTGCACGACCTGAGCGGGCCCGTGGGCCTGCCTGCGTGACGCCTGCTCCAGCGTCAACGCCCGCACTAGCACCAGAATCAGCTCCTGAATCGGGGGTCGCGCCGCTGCTGGTCTTTGGCTGGGGCAATCTGAGCCGGGGCGACGATGCCCTCGGGCCGCTGTTTGTCGAGCGCCTGCGCGAACTGTGCGGGCAGCGCGGGTTGGCCTCCCAGATTGATTTTCTCGACGACTACCAGTTGCAAATCGAACACGCTCTCGATTTGGTGGGTCGCCAGCGCGTGCTGTTTGTCGATGCCAGCCTGAACTGCGCCGCGCCCTTTGAGGTCACGCAACTGCAGCCGCTGCAGGACGCCAGTTTCACCACGCACGCCATGTCGCCGCAGTCGTTAATGCAGGTGTACCGCGATTTGCACGGCCAAACGCCGCCGCCCTGTACGCTGCTGGCCATTCGCGGCGAAAAATTTGAATTGGGCGAGCCGCCCAGTGCTGCTGCGCTGGATAATCTGGCGGCGGCGCTGCAATGGGTTGAAGGTTGGCGCCATCAGTAACTTGGCAATCGCATTCTTCACAAACTCTCTCAAAGAAAAATTATGAAACCAACTTTCCATCAGCGCGTGCGCTACCGTTTCGATAATTTTATGGCGCGTGGCACATCTGCCATGATCGGCATGCTATTCGTGTGTACCTTGGTGATTATTTCAATTGCTGGTGCTGTTTTGTCAGCTGCCCATTTTGTCCAGGAAGTAGAAGGCGCTGCGCCGTTGAGTTTTGGAGAAGCGACATGGCTCAGTTTAATGCGCACGCTCGACGCGGGTACGATGGGCGGAGATACGGGAACGGCCGAAACCGGTGCACTCACCCGCCTGACCGCTGAAGAGAGAGCGCTTTATGATCAGTTGGTGCGGAATGAGCTGGGCCATCAGATACGACTGGAGCAGGAGAAGATCGGGTTTGAGTGGCTGGTTGAAG
>CAIYKK010000499.1 GCA_903926695.1 uncultured Burkholderiales bacterium | reverse complement strand
TCGTTAAAAAAATCTGAAACACTGGAGATTTTAAAAACTAGTCGCGAAAATAACGGGAGAAAAGGAATTGGAGGAATGCTGCTATTTAAAGACGGAAATTTCATGCAGGTTCTTGAAGGCGATTCTTCTGTTGTGGATGAATTGTATCTAAAGATATCTCGTGATCCCCGGCACACTGGACTAATTACGCTAGTCAGGCGCCACATCCTCAAACGCAGTTTCAGTGATTGGAAAATGGGCTTCAAAGATCTCGGTGATCTGACGCAAGACGAAAAAGCCGCGCACAGTAATTTCCTGGATATTCCACTGAATGATGTGGTGTACGCCTCAAGTCCTGATGTGGCGTTTAAACTTTTGGAATCATTTAAAAAGACGGTTCGTTGATACTCATAATGCCCGGCTGTTTTATCATTTTCCTATCAAGAAATGTATTTTTGCGGAAAATAAAAACCTGCCGAATCACAGTTGAAATTAATTCACTGCCAAGATGCGGACTTTATTCGCCCAATTTTTGGTTGCTTAAATGATTGGCTGACTTGAAAAATCTTATTTTGCAATGGGAATTTTCCACGGATTGTTGTGTTAGATTTTGACTATTGATAGGGTGATGTTGCCCAATCTGCGTTAGGCATGGAAGGTAGAATAATGTGCGCTGCTTTTTCAAAAAAATATGTATTCCCTGTTATTGGGAAAATAATTGATCGCGAACTTCTTGTGAACGAATCAATAAACAGGGATGAGATTGCTAAAAGATTGCTTGAACATCCCGAAATGAAACAAATAATTGCTGAAGTTACATGCAAAAATAAAGTAAATGATCTGTTGAAGATTTTTGGTAATATGGTAGATTGGTTTAGTGCTGAAATAACGAAAAAATCAAATATTGCAGCACCTTGGATAGATAAATATTACAGGATAAGAATTAAGGTGAATGGCAGAAAAGTTTGGCACTATCGTCGAACAGAGTGCTGAAATACTGACCGCGCTGCGCCTGCGCAGAACGCCGGTTCAATCGCTGTCAGTCCGCTTTTGGCCGCTGCGCGCTCTTGGGCCGGAAGGCTTTGCATACCGCATCGTCGGTTTCCAGATACGGCCCGCCGATCAGGTCAATGCAATACGGTACGGCGGCAAAAATACCGGGCACGATGGATTCACCCGCCGCGTTTTTCAGCCCTTCCAGCGTCTCGGCAATCGCCTTGGGCTGGCCAGGCAGGTTCAGGATCAGGCTGCTGCCCCGAATCACCGCCACCTGGCGCGACAAAATCGCCGTCGGCACGAATTTCAGGCTGATCTGGCGCATCTGCTCGCCAAAGCCGGGCATTTCCTTGTGCGCCACGGCCAGCGTGGCTTCGGGCGTCACGTCGCGCAGAGCCGGGCCGGTGCCGCCGGTGGTCAGTACCAGCGCGCAGCCCGCGTCCACCAGTTCGATCAGTGTGGCGCTGATGGCCGCCTGCTCGTCGGGAATCAGGCGCGCTTCAAAGGTGATGGGGTTGCGCAGAGCACGGCTCAGCCAGTCTTTCAGCGCGGGCAGGCCTTTGTCTTCATAGACGCCGCTCGAAGCCCGGTCGCTGACCGAGACGATGCCTATCCTGACTGCATCGAAGCGGGGCGCGTCGCCCGCCGTGTTGGCGGCGCTGCTCATGCCTGCGGCTCCTGACGCCGTCCGCCAGCGCTGTTGGCGGCTGGGTGGGCTGTGGCGCTCATGCCTTGGATTCCTGTTTCATCGTCAGGCGCACCAGCTGGAAAATCTCGCGGTACGACTTGCCGTGGCGCGGCGCTTCGCCCGGTGTTTCGGGCTTGGCGATGTCCTTGCGCGCCTGGCGGATCAGCGCGCGCAGTTGCTGCGAATCGGTGTCCGGGTAGTCCGTCATCCATTGCGCCAGCACCTCGTCGGAGGCGATGAGCTTGTCGCGCCACTGTTCGGCCAGGTGCAGCGCCAGC
>CAIYKK010000498.1 GCA_903926695.1 uncultured Burkholderiales bacterium | reverse complement strand
TTGCCGTGCGTGCCGGCGATGGCGATGCCGCTCTTCAGGCGCATCAGCTCGGCCAGCATGACGGCACGCGGCACCACCGGCACATGGGCGGCGCGGGCGGCGAGCACTTCGGGGTTGTCGGCCTGCACCGCCGTCGAAGTGACGACCGCATCAACATCGGCCAGATTGGCCGCGTCGTGGCCGACAAAGGTCTTGATGCCCAGCGCGCCCAGGCGCTGCAGCGTGGCGCTGTCGGACAGGTCCGAGCCGGAAATGACGTAACCGAGGTTGTGCAGCACTTCAGCAATGCCGGACATGCCCGAGCCGCCCAGGCCGATGAAGTGGATGTTTTTGACGGCGTGTTTCATGCTGCCAGCGCCTCGCAGGCGGCCACGACGCACTCGGTGGCATCGGTTTTTTGCAGGGATTTGGCCTGGCAGGCCGCACGAATCAGCGCGGTGCGCTCAGTTTTTTGTAGCATTGTGGCAAGAATGGAAGGGGTGAGATCGCGTTGCTGGACCAGCCAACCGCCGCCTTGGGCGACTAAAAACTGCGCGTTGGCCGTCTGGTGGTCGTCCACAGCAGCCGGAAAAGGCACAAACAAAGCGGCGGCGCCGACGGCGGCCAGCTCGGTCACGGTGCTGGCCCCGGCGCGGCAGATGATGAAATCGGCATCGGCAAAAGCCTGGGCGGTGTCGTCAATAAAAGGCGTGAGTTCGGCCTGCACACCCGCTAGCCGGTAATTGGCCTGCAGTTCGGCGAGCTGGCGTGCGCCGCTCTGGTGAATCACCTGCGGCCGCTGGGCGACGGGAATCAAGGCCAGCGCCTGCGGCACCAGTTCGTTGAGCGCACGCGCCCCCAGACTGCCGCCGACCACCAGCAATTTCAGCGGCCCACTGCGGCCCGCAAAGCGGCTGACCGGATCAGGCTGGCGCAAAAAAGCCGGGCGCAGCGGATTGCCAAACCATTGGGCCTGTTTAAACACGTCGGGAAAGGCGGTGAAAACGCGCTTGGCGACGCGGGCCAGCGCCTTGTTCACCATGCCCGCGACCGAGTTCTGCTCGTGCAGCACCAGCGGTTTGCCGAGAACAAAACTCATCATGCCCGCCGGAAAACTGATGTAGCCGCCCAGCCCCACCACCACGTCGGGCTGCACGCGCCGGATCACCTGCACGCTTTGCCAGAACGCCTTGAGCAGGCGCAGCGGCAGCTTGAGCAGCGTCAGCAGCCCCTTGCCGCGCACGCCGGAAAATTCAATCGTTTCAAACGCAAAGCCGCGTGCGGGCACGAGCTGGCTTTCCATGCTCGGGACGCTGGCCGTGCCGGGGCCGCCCAGCCAGTGGACGCGCCAGCCGCGCTCGCGCAGCGCCTCAGCCACGGCCAGACCGGGAAAGATATGGCCGCCGGTGCCGCCCGCCATCACCAGAGCGCAGCGCTGGCGGGTCATCGGCGGCCTCCGCACATCAGCACGCGGTTTTCAAAGTCGATGCGCAGCACAACGGCCAGCGCAATCAGGTTCATCAAAATCGCCGAGCCGCCGTAGCTCATCAAGGGCAGCGTCAGCCCTTTGGTGGGCAGCGCGCCCAGGTTCACGCCGATGTTGATAAAGGTCTGAAACCCCATCCAGATGCCCACACCCTGCGCCACCAGCCCGGAAAACAGCCGGTCCAGCGCGATGGACTGGCGGCCAATGTGCATGATGCGCCGGGTCAGCCAGACAAACAGGCCAATCACCAGCAGCACGCCGACCAGGCCGAACTCCTCGCCAATCACGCCCAACAAAAAGTCGGTGTGCGCTTCGGGCAGCCAGTGCAGTTTTTCGATGCTGCCGCCCAAACCCACGCCAAAAATTTCGCCGCGCCCGAAGGCGATCAGCGA
>CAIYKK010000497.1 GCA_903926695.1 uncultured Burkholderiales bacterium | reverse complement strand
CGCATCAGCCGCTTGTCGCGGGCGATGAGGGCGACGACTTTTTCAGCCTGACCTGCGTAGAGCAGCAGGTCGTCGAGGCGGCTCATGCGCCAGCCGGGGTCGGCGGGCGGGGCGCTTGCCACCGAGGCTTTGGCGCGTGTCTTGGCGCTGCGGGCGTTGGGGCTGAGCGGCTCCACGCCCAGCCACTCGTCGCCCGCTGAAAAACCGGCACTCTCAGCCGCGCCGCCGCGCAGCACGGTGGTGATCTTCAGGCCGCCGGTTTCGCTCACGCGCAGGCCCAGGCGCTGGGCGAGCTGGGTCGGTTCTTCGAGAACGGCCACGCCGTGCTGCTGGAGCAGCGCTTTGAGCGGCAAGTCGCCCCGGCCATGCACCCAGTCTTGCAGCTCGGGCGCAAACGAGCGCATGCCCGCCGCCTGCAGCGCGTCGGCCACGTCGCTTTCGCGCAGCGGCCCGGCTTTGCAGCGTTTCCACAGGTCGCGCATCACGTCGTCGAGCGTGGCGTTGTGGCTGGTGCGGCCTTCGGCGCGCAGCGTCAGATCGCAGCACAGGGCGATGAGCGCGCCTTTGGTGTAGTAGCTGATGGTGGCGTTGGGCGTGTTTTCGTCCTGGCGGTAGTATTTCACCCAGGCGTCAAAGCTGGCTTGGGCGACTGACTGCACTTGTCTGCCGGGCGCTTGCAGCACCTGGTTGGCGGTTTTGGTCAGCAGTTTCAAATAGCCCGCGTTGTCCAGCAGACCGGCGCGGCGCAGCAGCAAATCGTCGTAATAGCTGGTGAAACCTTCAAAAAACCACAGCAGTTCGGTGTAGTTTTCCTGGCCGTAGTCGTAAGTTTTGAACTCGACCGGGCGCAGGCGCTTGACGTTCCAGGTGTGGAAATATTCGTGGCTGATCAGCCCGCGCAGCGTCGTGTAGCCCTCGGAAACTTTGGCCTCGCCCAGACGCGGCAGGTCTTTGCGCGTGCAGATCAAGGCGGTCGAATTGCGGTGCTCCAGCCCGCCGTAGCCGTCATCGACGACGTTGAGCATGAACAGGTAATTCGCATAAGGCGGTTTTTTCGTGCCGTGCCAGAAGCGGATTTCCGTTTCGCAGATTTTTTGCGTGTCGGCCAGCAGCCGCTCGCCGTCAAAAGACGCCGGGGCGCCCGCGACCACAAAGCGGTGCGGCACGCCACGCGCCTTAAAACTGCCGCTCCAGAAGACGCCCATTTCCACCGGGCAATCGACCAGCTCGTCGTAATTGGCGGCTTCATAAAGACCAAAACCTTGGGCGTTGATTTTTTGCGCGGTCAAACCGGTGGCGGCGCTCCAGCCTTTGACGGCTTTGGGCGCGGGCAGCTCCAGCGTGTGCGGCGCGGTTTCCTGGCCGTCAACTTTTAAAAACACGCTGGTGCCGTTAAAAAAGCCCCGGTTCGCGTCCAGCCACGCGGTGCGCACCGAGTTGTCGTGCGCGTAAACCTCGTAGCGCAGCGTCAGCGGCTGGCCGGGCGCGCAGGCGATTTGCCAGCTCGCTTTGTCCAGTTGCTCGGCGGCCAGCGGTGTGCCGTTTTGCTGCGCTTCCAGGCCTTGCAGATTTTTGGAAAACTCGCGGACTAAATAGCTGCCCGGAATCCACACCGGCAGCGACACGCGCTGCAGCGCCGCAGGCTGGGCAATCGTCAGGGTGACATGAAACAGGTGCGCGTGCAGCGCGCCGATTTCAACGCGGTAATGCAGCGGGGCGGGCGCGGTGCGGGGCGTGACCATCAGGGCGTTTTGATGGAAGCGAACGTTTTTTCAATGTCCTGCGCGCTGATCGCGCCGGGCACCCGCGAGCCGTCGGCAAAAAACAGCGTCGGCGTGCCGGTGATTTTGTGTTTTTTGCTGAAGGCCAGGTTGCGCTCTAGCGCGGTGGTGTCGCAGCTGGCTTTGGCGGCTTGCTGGTCGCGCACCATCCAGTCGAGCCAGGCTTTGGCCTTGTCTTTGGCGCACCAGATATTTTTCGATTTTTCCGCCGAGTCCGGGCTGAGGATGGGAATCAAAAAGGTGTGAATCGTCACATCGGTGACTTTTTGCAGGTCGCGCTCGAAGCGTTTGCAGTAGCCGCAGTTCGGGTCTTCAAACACGGCGAGCTGGCGTTTGCTGTTGCCGCGCACTTGGGTGAAGGCGTCTTTGATCGGCAGGGCGCTGAAGTCGATGGCGCTGAGTTTGGCCGTGCGCTCTTCGGTCAGGTTGCGCTTGGCTTTGGTATCGAGCAGATTGCCTTGCAGCAGAAAGTTGCCTTCGGCGTCGGTGTAAAAAATATCGTTGTCGGTGACGCGGATTTCGTACAGGCCGTTCATCGGCGTTTTGGTGACTTCTTCGATTTTGGGCAGGTTGGGCAGGCGCTCGGCCAGATTTTTGCGGATGGCCGCTTCCTGCGCGAAAGCGCTGGCCAAGCTGCACAGCAGCAGGCTGGCAAATCCGGCCAGCTTCAGGCCAGCGGTCAGTGAGGATGATTTCATGGGGTTCCTGGGTTTTTCGGTGATTGAACAAGTTGTGGCTTAAACCCCCGCCGCCTGCCGCGCCAGCCAGCGTTTAAGCAGGCCGCTTTGGGCCATGCCTTTCATGCCCCAGTTGCGCGCCATTTGCCACGGGCTGGCGGTTTGGGCAAACAGGCCGTGCAGGCCGTCGGTGACGGCATCCATCGCGAACACGTCGCCTTTGCGGGCGCGTTCGTAGCGGCGCAGCAGCTTTTCGTCGCCGAGGGCACGCCAGGGTTCGCGCTGGCCCAGCACCTCGGCGAGCCGGGCCGCGTCGCCCAGCCCCAGATTCAAGCCTTGGCCGGACAGCGGATGCACCGTGTGCGCGGCGTCTCCGGCCAGCGCCCAGCCCGGCCCGACCCAGTGCGCCGCGTTGGACAGCGCCAGCGGCCAGCTCACGCGCTCGCTGGTCAGGTGCAGCGCGCCCAGCGCGTCGGTGGTGTCGTCGCCGTAAACGGCTTGCAGGGCTGTGCAGAAATCTTCTGGCGCGAGCTTTTCCAACTGCTCTGCGTGCTCGGGCGAAACCGACCAGACCAGCGCCACGGCGCGCCCGTCCGCACCGCCCAGCGGCAGCAGCGCCACAATGTCGCCGCCGGTAAACCACTGGCGGGCAATTCCGCCGTGCGGCTTGTCGGTGGACAGCCGGGCGGCGATGGCTTTTTGCGGATAGGGCTTGACGGTCCATTGCGCGCCGAGTTGTTCGCGGCTGGCGCTGTGTTTGCCTTCGCAGACCACCGTCAGGGCGGCGCTGACGGCTTCGGGAACTTGCTCGATTTGCGGCTGGTAGCGCACGGCTTGGCGCAGCTGCTCTTCCAGCGCGGGCACATCGACAATCCAGGCCAGCGCATCCTGCGCCAGACTGTCGGCGCTGAAGTCGATCTGGCCGCCGTTGTCGCCCCAGACCTGCATGGCGCGCACTGGCGTGGCAAAGGCGGCGTCGGGCCAGACGCGCAGGGTTTCGAGCAACTGGCGCGAGGCGCTGTTGAGGGCGTAGGCCCGGACATCGGCGGCGGGCGTTTCGGCGGGCGCGGGCCGGGGCTGGGTGACCAGCGCCACACGCAGACGCTCACGCGCCAGCAACAGCGCCAATGTGCGACCAACCAGACCGTCGCCGCGAATACAAACATCAAATGACTTGGACATGCCCCATTTTAGGAGGCAGTGCAAAATCGGCGTTTTGCGTCCTCGCCGACATT
>CAIYKK010000496.1 GCA_903926695.1 uncultured Burkholderiales bacterium | reverse complement strand
GGCGCGCCAGCATTTCAATCAGCCGCTCCAGATTTTTGCGCAGCAGCGGCTCGCCGCCAGTGAGGCGGATTTTTTCCACGCCGTGGGCGACAAAAATTTTCGCCAGCCGGGTGATTTCCTCAAAACTGAGCAGCGAGGTTTGCGGCAAAAAGGCGTAATTTTTGTCAAACACCGCACGCGGCATGCAGTAATTGCAGCGAAAGTTGCAGCGATCCGTCACGCTGATGCGCAGGTCGCGCAGCGGACGGCCCCGCGTGTCGCTGAGCAGCCCGGTCGGGGCTGAAAACTGCGCGGGCACAGGCGGCACGCGGCTGGCGTAGCGCATATCCGCCACGGGAATGATTTTTTGAGGAGTGTCTGTCATGGTGAAGGCCTTGGGGCGAATTTACCCCATTGCCCGCACCCGTCCAGAAAGCGGGCAGCCTCACCCTTAAAACTGGTGTATTGCAGCGCAGGCGGCACGGCGCTTGCGGGGTGTGCGATTGGACTCAACCGTCTTCGCCCGCAGTGGACGAAATATCGTCAGCCGTGCCATAGGTGTTTTTCAAGGTGCGCTGGGCCAGCAGACGCTCGAAAGCCTCATTGAAGGCCGCAATGTCGTCCGGCTTGCGGCTACTGACCCAGTTTTTATCCACCACCGCCTCGGCGTTGACCCACAAGCCGCCCGCGTCTTCGATATCGGTCTGCAGGCTGGGCCAGCTGGTCAGCTTGCGGCCCTTGACCAGCCCCGCCGACACCAGCAGCCAAGGGGCGTGGCAAATCACGCCGATAGGCCGCCCTAACTGGTCGATTTGCTGAACCAGGCGCTGGGCGTCGGGATTGTTGCGGATGTGGATCGAATTGACCGCGCCGCCGGGCAGCAGCAGCGCATCAAATTCATCGGCCATCGCCTTGTCAAACGTCATGTCCACATCAAACAGATCGCCCCGCAGGTCGTGGTGGTAGCCCTGCACCGGCCCCTTTTTGTCCGAGAGCATGTGAATGATCACGCCCGACTCTTCAAGGGCATCACGCGGCCCGGTCATTTCGACCTGTTCAAAACCATCGGTGACCAGAATGGCCACGCTCAAGCCGCCCAGTTGGTGTTGCGGTGGAGGGGTCATGGCATGCTTTCAAAGTAACTACCTGCGCAGTTTCTTTGAAAAAAGAGCACCCGGTGTGTCGGCATTGCGGGGCGGACGGCGTAGGAGAACAGCGCAAAACGACGCTGGCAGCGCCAAGGCTGACCTGCTGGCGCGTATTTATCCTATGAAAACTGTGCCTTGAGAGGCGGCAGAATTTTTTGGCAGAATTTTTTTCACCCCTGATTTCTTTCAACGCTTATGCCTAAGCCAAGGAACTTGACCATGCTTGTACGCCGCCAGCTCATCCGTGTTTCCCTTGCCGCCGTTGCCACCGCCACGCTGTTCGGCTGCACCATGCCGCCCCCGCAGACGCCGCCGCCCGTGGCAGCGACGCCCAATCTGGTGACCTTGAGCACCCAGCTGCGCGGCGCCAACGAGGTGCCGCCCACGCCCAGCATGGGCAGCGGCACGGTCGATGCCCTGTTTGACAAGAACACGAACCTGCTGCGCTGGCGCGTCAGCTACAGCGACCTGAGCGGCCCGGCTTTAGCTGCGCATTTCCACGGCCCGGCGCTCATCGGTGCCAATGCGGGCGTCGCCGTGCCCTGGCCCGGCCCGCTGGCCAGCCCCATGGAAGGCCGCATCACGCTGACCCCGGCGCAGGCCGATGAGCTGATGTCCGGGCTCTGGTATGCCAACATCCATACGGCGCGCTATCCCGGCGGCGAGGTGCGCGGCCAGATGACGGTGCGCAATTAAGGCGCTGCGGCCCGGCCAGTAACCATCAAGGGCGCGCAGATCAGGTTAAAACCTTAAAATTGCGGGTTGTCCTTTTTCAATCGCAGACTTTGCCGCAAGGCGTGGCCTGACGGTTTTTCACCGATTGCCCGCTATGAACGCCCCTGTTGACGTCTCCTTTTTCGCCCGCGCCGCCAAGCCGCTGACCAGTTACCGCAAATACTGGGCCGCCCGCTTCGGCACCGCCAAATTCCTGCCGACCAGCCGCGCCGAGATGGACAAGCTGGGCTGGGACAGTTGCGACGTGGTGCTGGTCACGGGCGACGCGTATGTCGATCACCCCAGCTTTGGCATGGCGGTGATTGGCCGCATGCTGGAAGCGCAAGGCTTTCGCGTCGGCATCATCGCCCAGCCCGACTGGCAAAGCGCCGAACCGTTCCGCGCATTGGGCAAACCCAACCTGTTCTGGGGCGTGACCGCCGGGAACATGGATTCGATGATCAACCGGTACACGGCTGACCGCAAAATCCGCAGCGACGACGCTTACACGCCCGGCGACGTGGCCGGCAAGCGCCCCGACCGTGCCGCCGTCGTCTATAGCCAGCGCTGCCGCGAAGCCTACAAAGACGTGCCGATTATTCTGGGCGGCATCGAAGGCAGCCTGCGCCGCATCGCCCATTACGACTACTGGAGCGACAAGGTGCGCCGCTCCATCGTCGTCGATGCGAAAAGCGATTTATTGCTTTACGGCAACGCCGAGCGGGCGCTGGTGGAAATCGCCCACCGCCTGGCCGCCAAAGAGCCGGTGCAAAAAATCACCGACGTGCGCGGCACCGCCTTCGTGCGCCGCCCGGACGACGAATCGGGCAAAGGCTGGTTCGAGATCGACTCCACGCAAGTCGATGAGCCGGGCCGCGTCGAATCGCACATCAACCCGTACATGACGACCAGCGAGCAGGCGGCGGGGCAGGGCAGCACTTGCGCCAAGGAAGACGCTGAAAAAGAGGCGGCTAATCCGCTGGCTGCCGATGGCTCCGCAACTGGCACGGCTGGCGGGACTGAAAAAATTGGTGCTGCTGGTGCTGCTGGTGCTGCTGGTGCTGCTCGCGGAACTGACGCAATGGGTTCGGCTGGCGCAACCGGCGCGGCGAGCGCCACAAGCCAGCCCGCCGCCAAATCGGCTGCGCAGGCTAACCCGACGATTCAGCCGCTAACTTTTTTCCCCAACCCCGCGCTGTACGGCAAAGGCAGCCTGAAAGTCCCGCCGCGTGACAGAACCGTGATTCGCCTGCCCAGCTACGAGCAGGTCAAGAGCGACGCCGTGCTCTACGCCCACGCCAACCGCGTGCTGCATCTGGAAACCAACCCCGGCAACGCCCGCGCCCTGGTCCAAGCCCACGGCGAAGGCACGACCGCCCGCGATGTCTGGCTGAACCCGCCACCGATTCCGCTGACCACGGCCGAGATGGATTACGTGTTCGACCTGCCTTACGCACGCGGCCCGCACCCGAGTTACGCCGACGAAAACGGCCGCCACGACGGCGCGACTAAAATCCCGGCCTGGGAAATGATCCGTTTTTCCATCAACATCATGCGCGGCTGCTTTGGCGGCTGCACCTTTTGCTCGATCACCGAGCACGAAGGCCGCATCATCCAGAGCCGCTCGGAAGAATCCATCATTCACGAGATTGAGGAAATCCGCGACAAGGTGGAGGGTTTCACCGGCACCATTTCCGACCTGGGCGGCCCGACGGCGAATATGTACCGCCTCGGCTGCCGCAGCCCCGAAATTGAAGCGGCCTGCCGCAAACCGAGCTGCGTCTATCCGGGCCTGTGCCAGAACCTGACCACCGACCACGGCCCGCTCATCAAGATTTACCGCCGTGGCCGTGCCTTGAAGGGCATCAAGAAAATCCTGATCGGCTCGGGCCTGCGCTACGACCTGGCCGTGCAAAGCCCCGAATACGTGAAGGAACTGGTCACGCACCACGTCGGCGGCTACCTGAAAATCGCGCCCGAGCACACCGAGCAGGGGCCGCTGACCAAGATGATGAAGCCCGGCATCGGCAGCTACGACAAATTTAAAACGCTGTTTGAAAAGTTCAGCCTGGAAGCGGGCAAGAAGCAGTTTTTGATTCCCTACTTCATCGCCGCCCACCCCGGCACCAGCGACGAAGACATGATGAACCTGGCGATCTGGCTGAAAAAGAGCGGTTTCCGCGCCGACCAGGTGCAGACCTTCTACCCCAGCCCGATGGCCACGGCCACGGCCATGTACCACAGCGGCAAAAACCCGCTGCGCAAGATCACCAGGGACAGCGAAACCGTGGACATCGTGCGCGGCGAGAAACGCCGCCGCCTGCACAAAGCCTTTTTGCGCTACCACGACGCCAACAACTGGCCGCTGCTGCGCGAGGCGCTCAAAGCAATGGGCCGCGCCGACCTGATCGGCAACGGCAAACACCACCTGATTCCGACCTTCCAGCCGATGACGGACGGCACGTACACCAGCGCGCGGCGCAAGAATTCCACGGCTGTTTCGGCGGCTCCGGCTGCTGCGCCGGTGAAAGGGCGGATGCTGACGCAGCATACCGGCTTGCCGCCACGGGTGAACGGGGCTGGGAAGCCGCCGTTGGGCGGGAAGGTTTCGGGGAAGCGGCGGTGATTGGGCGGCTGCCCTGAACGCACATGAGTTAGGGCGTTGTCGATTCAGGATATTCCGCAGCGAGCAACGCCCCGATTTTTTCAGCAACCAGGGTTGTCGAGTTAGGCAAAAACGGCAGTCCGCCGATTTCGACTTGGCCGATGCTTTTGTAAAACCTGTGTGAGCGATACAAGTCCTCGTGCGGATATGGAAACAGCACCACGGCACCCGCAACCACGCCTTGCAGATACCCTTGCGGGCGCAAAGGATGGGGAATGGCGATGGCATCTCGGTAGCGGTGCATCGTATTCACGTCTTCCGTCAGAGGGCCGGGGCCGCCATATTGCGCGATGTAGTTCTTGTCAAACTGGATTCGATACTTGGCGTCAAAGATATAAAAGCGTGTTTCGCTCGCGAATTGGATGACGTTGTCGGGTTTCTGGTCAATCGTGGGCAACCGATTGAAGAGGCGGTTGTAGACGAGAAACAAAGGTTTGCCCGTGGGCTTGTGGATGAACCGCATGGCCGACGACCTTCCCTTGGACAGCGTGACGGTTGTCCGAAGACGGTTGACTTGCACTACTGACTGGTCGGTCAGGTCGAAACGGTCTCGCAGGAGCCCGACGATTTTCAAGAAACACCAGTATTCGTAGAGCAGAGAGGTTTCTTTCATGCCAATGGGCACGATGTCACCGGCAAACGAAAGCCCGCCATTGAGCAAACGACACAGCTTGTCGAATCTCGAATACAGCGGATGCTTGTGGAAAACCATAGACTGCGGCCTTGTCGGCGCGGCGTCCTCGACTTGGTCAAGAAATGGTGCGCGCAACACTGATTCGAGTTGCCGCTCCATTGATTTAAGCGCTGGCCGTATGGAGTCGAAGAATTTTCGTTCTGAGTAGCGGTTAGCGTCCTCGTCGCCAGATGCGTTCACTTTCGACAAGGCGCGCATGTTGCGGTAGGTTGTGTTGACCAATGCTTTGTAGTAGCGGTTCTCCGGCGTGTCGAAGGTCGGTGACGACACGCTTTCGTGAATTTTGCGCGGCAGCGCGATACCAAGGCTGGGGATGATCGCGCCGCCGTTTTCGCGGCGCAAGGCTCTGCTGATGGTTTGCCGAGAGACGCGGCGCGCACGCTCTGTGTTGACCAGAACAGCCTTTTTTTCTAGCCCGCTATGCGGGTTCTTGGCGATTGAGTTGGCAAGCTTGATGAACTCGGTGAAATGGCTTTGCAAAAGCGCAAACCATTCAACCAAGGTGGGGTAGTGTTCTTTTGCGGGGGTCGCGAGGCCGTAAGTTTTTGCATTGGCTGCCATCGCCAGGTTGCGCAGCATCCCTGAGACTTCCTCCCGCATCGCGATATAGTCGCTTCGGTAGTCCGCCTTGCGCGAGAAGACTTCAAGCTGGAGCTTTACAGTTCCGCGCAACGTGGTGATGCTGAAATTGGTGAAGCCGACGTTGTTGCCGAAATTAAGCAGGTGGTGCTCGCTGTCCGGGCGGATGCGCCGGGCCTCGGCGCCCGGAGGCGGCGACAGTGTCGCGGCAGGATCCGTCCTCTCGAAATGGATGTCGTAGGCCACTGCCTCAAAGAAAAGCGGCTTGATGAGGTCGCCGGAGTTCCGGGGCTGCATCAGTCCCGTTTCTGTGTTGAGCGTTTCAAACGATGCATCGCCAGTGACTACGATGGCCGAATTTGGGGAAACTGCAATAAACGTCGGCAGCTCGGGCAGCTTGCCGATAATTTCGAGCTTCCAGCCCGCGCCAGCGGCTTGGAGCAGCAGCGGCATCAAGCGCCCCAGTAGCGGGTCGATCCGTCGAGGTCAAGCAGCTCGGCCATTCGTTCTACTTTGTGCAGGCTTCGGGCCAGAGGGCCGGAGAAATCAGCTAGAACACCATCGGCGCCTTCTTGTGGCTCTTCCCGCGCATTTAGCCAGGCGGCCAGTTTTTTCAACGCTTCGGCCAAGGCCTCGCCGCTGCCTGATACTTTGGGCAAGACTTTTTGAAGAATGCAGAAGTCCAAAGCAGCGTATCCGCTAAGGATGCTGGAGAGTTCGAGCTCGCGCCAGAAGTGCAGATACAGCAGGATCGCGTCGCGGGTGCGGTATCCGAATTTGATGCCTGCCGGAGCCAGGATGTCCTGAACTTCGCTCAGGAGCTGGGCTATCTGTTCAAACAAGTCTTGGCTGGCTGCTCGCGCATCCAGAACCGAAATCGCATTGGTCTCGCGGATAACGATTTCGGCCAGCGAGCCAAACGACGTGGCGCCGTCCACAGCCGCGCCCGAGGCAAAGGATGTCAAATCTGGGTCGTCGAATTCAATGGTGAAAGCTCTGTCAAGAACCTTGGGGCTGAACGTGTGCGTCGTTTCGTCCATGTTCGCGGTTCCGACCACTCGGAGATTTGGCGGCAACTGGATTCCACGCAGTTCAGCATAGGGGTCGGGTTGCCCCTCAATGGCTTGCGGAAGCTCAATGGGCAAGGCATCCGTGAAGATGTGTTCGCCGTTGCGGACACGGG
>CAIYKK010000495.1 GCA_903926695.1 uncultured Burkholderiales bacterium | reverse complement strand
TTTGATCCCGAGTTTCCCGCCACCTTTGATGACAACTGCCGCGTGCGTGTGCGCAACGCCACCCAGCTACTCAGTCTGGAAGCCGCCGACGCAGCCATCAGCCCGACGCACTGGCAGCGCTCGCAATACCCTGCGATGCTGCAAGAGCGCACCACCGTGATTCACGACGGCGTGGACACGGACGTGGTGTGCCCCGGTCTGGTGACGAATTTTCAGCTGCCCGATGGCGGCGGCGTGCTCAATTCCGGCGACGAGGTCATCACTTACGTGGCACGCAATCTGGAGCCTTACCGGGGGATTCATTCGTTTTTGCGCGCCTTGCCGCAGATTCTGGCGGCGCGGCCCCGTGCGCGGGTGCTGATCGTCGGCGGCGAGGAAGTCAGCTACGGCAGGGCCGCGCCCGAGGGCGAAACCTACCGCACGCTGTACATGAAAGAGCTGGCCGGCAAGGTCGATACCAGCCGGATTCATTTTTTTGGCAAGCTGCCTTATGAGCAGTATTTGCAGGTGCTGCGCCTGTCGAGCGCCCATGTTTACCTGACCTATCCGTTTGTGCTGTCGTGGTCGATGCTGGAAGCCATGTCGTGCGGCTGCCTGCTGATTGGTTCGCGCACGCCGCCGGTGCAGGAAGTGCTGGAGCACGGGTGCAACGGGCTGCTGGTGGATTTTCATTCGCCCGCGTCCATTGCCCAAACCGTGATTGAGGCGCTGGAAAACCCCGAAAAAACCATCCCGCTGCGCCAGCAGGCCAGGCGCGACGTGCAGGCCAAGTTTGATTTGCAGCGCGTCTGCCTGCCGCAGATCAAGGCGTATATCTTGCGCCAGGGTTGATGCCGACTGCGCGGGAGTTGCCCGTGGCGGGCTATGCTGTCTGTTTTCAGCGCCCACGGATTCCCCATGATTGACAGCCGTTGCGACGACGCCCCCGAACGCTTTTTCACCCTGCTGGCTCTGCGGCCCGCGATGCTGGTGCGCGTAGCGGCGACCCAAGGCTCGGTGCCGCGTGAAGTCGGCGCGTGGATGGCGGTGTTTGCCGATGCGGTCGTCGGCACGGTGGGCGGCGGCCATCTCGAATACCAGGCGATTGCCACGGCGCGCGCCCGGCTGGCAGCGGGCGAGCCAGCAAGCTGGCCTGAAACAAGCCGGGCTGACGCAGGCCATAACGACACAAAATTGACTCATGCGGCCCAGCCTGTCCGGGATGAAACGGGCTGCGGCGAATCAGCGCCCGCGCTGGTGCGTTTTGCCCTCGGGCCGTCGCTGGGCCAGTGCTGCGGCGGCGTGGTGCAACTGCGCTTTCAGTGGGTCAGCGCCCGCGACCTGCCCGCGCTGGCGTTGGCGCTGCGCCCTGAACTCACGCCCGTGGCGCTGTTTGGCGGTGGCCATGTCGGCCATGCGCTGGCGCGGGTGTTGGCACCGCTGCCGTTTTTATTGACATGGATTGACAGCCGCGACGGCGTGTTTCCCGACGTGCCGCCAGCGCGGGCGCTGTGCGAGCACTCCGAGCCGGTGCAGGCGGCGGTGCCGGGTCTGGCCGCGCAATCGCGGGTGCTGATCATGAGTTTCAGCCATGCCGAAGACCTTGAAGTCGTCGCCGCCTGCCTGCAGCGCCAGCGCGAGCGGGCCGATTTGCCCTACATCGGCCTGATTGGCAGCTGCAGCAAATGGGCGGCGTTCAAGCACCGGCTGCAGGCGCGGGGTTTTCTTGAGGCTGAACTGGCGCAGGTGACCTGCCCGATTGGTGTGGTCGGCATCAGCGGCAAAGCGCCGGAAATCATCGCGGTGGCCGTGGCGGCGCAGCTGCTGCAAACCGTTCGTTCGGCTTGAGGGCGGGCTTGCCACGGCGGTCGAGCGGCCCAGCAGCCCGGCGGCTTATCCGGTCACCATCGTCAAGTCAGCCACCCATCAATGCATGCGCCGCCCGTCCATGACGAGGTGACGTATTGAACTGTTCCAGAAGCAGGGCCATCGAAGAAAGGACAAATGCCCCTTCGGGGTAACGCCACAATCGTGCGCAGGAGACACAACCATGACCGAGCCACATTTCCAGCCGTTTCCTGATCCGCACACCCAGCCCCGCGAATTTTTGCAAGCGCTGTACCAGACCGCCGTGACCCGCGCCCTGCCGCTGGCCAACACCGCCCGTTATCTGCCGCCGCCGCCCACGCCTGAAAGCGGCGGGCGCACGATTGTGATTGGCGCGGGCAAGGCGGGCGGCGCGATGGCGCAGGCGGTCGAAGCGCTGTGGCCACCAGACGCGCCGCTCGAAGGGCTGGTCGTCACCCGCTACGGCCACATTCCGCCCCGGCCCGCCGGGCTGGCCCAGCGCATCGAGGTGGTGGAGGCAGCGCACCCGGTGCCCGACGCGGCGGGGCTGGCGGCGGCGCAGCGCATTTTGGCGCTGGTGCAGGGGCTGACTGAAAACGATCTCGTGCTGTGCCTGATTTCCGGCGGCGGCTCGGCGCTGCTGACGCTGCCCGCCGATGGCTTGACGCTGCAAGACAAACAGGCGATCAGCAAAGCCCTGTTAAACAGCGGCGCGACGATTGCCGAAATGAACTGCGTGCGCAAGCACCTTTCGCGCATCAAAGGCGGGCGCTTGGCCGCTGCCTGCGCTCCGGCCCGCGTCGTGACGCTGACGATCAGCGACGTGCCCGGCGACGATCCGTCGCTGATTGCCAGCGGCCCGACCGTGCCCGACGCCAGCACCTGCGCCGAGGCGCTGGCGATTTTGCAGCGCTACAGCATCGAAGTCCCCGAAGCCATCAAGGCGCAACTGGCCCAAGGCGCGCTCGAAACCCCCAAGCCCGGCGACACCCGCTTTGACGGCCACCAAGTCCATTTAATCGCCACGCCGCAGCAAAGTCTCGAAGCCGCCGCTGAAGCCGCCCGCGCCGCCGGTCTG
>CAIYKK010000494.1 GCA_903926695.1 uncultured Burkholderiales bacterium | reverse complement strand
GCGACCTGGGCGATGTTTTTCGCGGCCAGCGCCAGCCGGTCAAACTCGCTTTGCAGCAGCAGCGCGCCCAAATCCTGCAAGCCGCGCTGCACCTGCGGCAGGCGCTCGCCGTGCAGGCTGTCGCCGGTTTTGAGGTGGGGATCGAGAAAACTCAGCGGCGCGCCGACGGTGCCGGTGTGCAGCCACAGCGCGGTTTTGGCCAACTCCACGGCCATCGCGTTTTTGTCCACGCCGAAGATGCTTTTTTTCAACACCATGCGGCGCACGATGTGGCGGTCGTCGAGCTGGGCGTCGGTCACGGCCCAGCCCCGGTCTTTGGCGGTGGTTTTGATGCTGTGGCGAATATGCGCAATGCGCGCCAGCACCGGGCTTTGCCACGGGCGGCCCGTTTCCACCCAATGCGCAGCCCAAGGCTGGGCGTTGACGCGGTGCGTGGCGATGGTAATGGCTTCTAAAACGCGGTCGGCCATGTCATCGACGAGCGCGACTAAAAAGTGGCCGCTGCCCATTGCCGGGTCGCAGATTTTCAGCTCCAGAATCTCGCTGGCCGGGTCTTTCGCGTCCAGCGCGTCCCAGTCGCCGGGGTTGAGCGAGGTTTTTTGGGCGATTTTTGCCAGATGCGCCTCAAAAGTGGCCATGCGGTCTGTTGCCAGCAAGCCGACGGATTCGCGCAGCACCAGCCGCACCAAATCGTCGTGCGTGTAATAGCTGCCCGAAACCTTGCGCGCAAAGCTGGCCGGAATGGCAATCAGGCGATTAATTTCGGGCGTATCGCTGCCGTTTTCGGCCTGCACTTCGTGGACCAGGCTGTATTCAAGCAAGCGCTCGTAAATGCCGCCCAGATGCGCCACGGCCAGATCGCGGTAGTTGATCCAGCCATGCGACAGGTCTTCAATGCGGCGCGAGAGCGCGTCGATGATCGGAGCCATCACAATGTCCGGGATTTTGGTGCGCGCCAGCAGCGGGGCGCGAGCGCCGTCGAACAAGCCACCGTTGTAAGCGGGCAGGCCGATGCTGTCATCGCCTTTGTCAATCAGCTCAAATAAGCCTTGCAAAGAAAACCAGATCGGCATCGCGCTTTTGGAAAACTGCGTTCTCGCAGTCACCTTATCGCGCACATCTTGGCGCAGGCGGCGCACGCTGTAAGGCCCGTAGCGCGCATCGCGCACCGGCAGCAAATTGCGGTCTTCGGCGTAAAACAAAAACAGCAGCCGGTACAACAACACCAGCGTGGCTTCACGCACCTCGTCCAGATAATTCAGCGTGAACTGCGTTCGCTGGAAAGCAGCTTCGCCGACTTCGTGCGTGGCGGCGCGCCCATCGCCCCGCGCCAGCGCTTGGGCGAGCTGCGGAAACACCTCGTGAAAAACGCGCTCGCCCAGGTCTTGCGACACCTTTTCTTCATACAGCCGCGCCTCGTTCAGCGCGTAGGCGTGAAAACTGCGGCCCGCCTCGTCCCAGTCTTGTGGCAAAAACGCACTGCGGCTGAAAAACACATAAAACAAGCGCAACGCATGATCAGGCGCAATATCGTCAATGTCGCGCTGAATGCCGGGCAGCTCCAGCGCGGCGGCCAAATCCAGCTCAAAAAATTCTTCCGAACGTGAACGTGCGTCTTGCCAATACAAACGCCAGACCGCGCCGTTGGTCAGCATGCCCCATTTAATCGCCCGGTCGGAAGCCACATCGACGCGGCTCAAATAACGCAGCATTTGCGACGAAGGCGCGTTTGGGTCGAATTCTGGGTCGAGCCTGTCCAGGCCGCCGCCCCGGTCTAGCGGGTGCAACCAGCGTTTGGCTTCAAGAATCGCCAAACCGTGGCGATAACGGCGGTCATCTTTGGCTTCGGCGAGCGCGGCGGCTTTGGCTTGCGGCGACGCAAACAGCAGGCAGTCGGGCACAGCCTCTCGGCCTCGGGAATCGGCGTTGACCTGCGGCAAGGTGTCGTCGGCCCAACCCAATTCGGTCAATACTTTGTAGATGATTTGGGATTCAGTTTGCGCTTCGTTCAGAACGGAAGTGCTGTCCAGCCCGGCAAAAATCACCCGCATTGCGCCAGAAAAATGGACAAAATCAGCTTCAGAGAACGCCTGAAATGGCGGCGTTTCGTACACGCCACGGGTAAGAAAATCTTGCTTGAAAAGTTGCCCTTGCATGGTGTTGCGCCTGTAAGCCTGTGAAGTGAGCTTGAGTTTAAAGGCGGCTAGGCGCGGCCCCGTTCGGGCGCGTAAAGAAACAGAAACAGGCCGCGCTGCTGGCAGCGGGCGGATTCAGTGCGGCGGGCGTGCGACCCGGCGCGTTTTCGTTTTCGTTTTCAGTAGCTGATACTCAGCGCCGCCACGTCGATGACGACCAGCGGCTTGGCCAGCGCGGCGCTGGCGGCGCGGGCGAAGGTTTGCGCCCATTGGGCATCGGCAAATTTGGCCGGGCCAGCCGCTTCGGCGACGACGACCACTTTGTCGGCCATCAACAGCTTGCCGGTCGGGCGCAGCGGCTCGCAGTCCATCTCGGTGAACTGCGCGTCCAGCCACTGGCGCGCCTCGTCGCGGGACATGGGCGGCGCGCCGTGAATGTCGATTTGCACCGGAAGGCTGTCTTGAAAGGTCACGCTGACTTCGCTACGCATGGAGGAGTTCCTGAAGGTGAAGAATGAAATGGGCGGGCCATCTTCGACGATATGCGCCAGCGCGGCAATGCGCAAAAACCCGTGCGGGGGCGCGGGTTTTTGTCAGCACTTTCAGGCGGCAGCGGCAGCGGCGGCGCGGCGCGCCTCGACGGCGGCGGACAGCGTCTTCAGCATCACCACCGAGTCGTCCCAGTTAATGCAGGCGTCGGTGATGCTCTTGCCGTATTCGAGCGCGCCCACGTCGTCCTTGCCGGGCGTGAACTTTTGCGCGCCTGCGCTCAGGTGGCTTTCCACCATCAGGCCGAACACCTGGCGCGAACCGCCTTCGATCTGGCCCGCAATATCGGCGGCCACGTCGATTTGCTTTTGGTGCTGTTTGGAACTGTTGGCGTGGCTGCAATCGACCATCAAGGTGGCGGGCAGTTTGGCCGCTTGCAGCTCTTTGCACGCTGCCGCGACGCTGGCCGCGTCGTAGTTGGGCGCTTTGCCGCCGCGCAGGATGACGTGGCAGTCTTCGTTGCCCTTGGTCTGCACGATGGCGACCTGGCCGTTTTTATGCACCGACAGAAAATGGTGGCCGCGCCCGGCGGCTTGAATTGCGTCGGTGGCAATGCGGATGTTGCCATCGGTGCCGTTCTTGAAACCGATGGGCGCCGACAGGCCGGACGCCAGCTCGCGGTGTACCTGGCTTTCGGTGGTGCGCGCGCCAATCGCGCCCCAGGCAATCAGGTCGCCGATGTACTGCGGCGAAATCACGTCGAGGAATTCGCTGCCCGCTGGCAGGCCCAGGCGGTTGATGTCGATCAGCAGCTGGCGCGCAATGCGCAGGCCTTCGTCGATGCGGAAGCTTCCATCGAGGTAGGGGTCATTGATCAAGCCCTTCCAGCCGACGGTCGTGCGCGGCTTTTCAAAGTACACGCGCATGACGATTTCCAGCGTTCCGGCGTATTTTTTGCGCTGCTCGGCCAGGCGACGGGCGTAGTCCAGTGCGGCAGCGGGGTCGTGGATGGAGCACGGGCCAATCACCACCAGCAGCCGGTCGTCGCTGCCCTGGATGATGTTGTGGATGTTTTGGCGCGTCTGGGTAATCAGCGACTCGACGGCGGTGCCCTGAATCGGGAAGAAGCGGATGAGGTGTTCGGGAGGAGGCAGCACGGTGATGTCCTGAATGCGTTTGTCGTCGGTGGCGCTGGTTTTATCGACCTTGGCATACCAGGTTTCAGCAGCAGGGTTGGCGGAGGTGGCTTTGGCATTCATCACAGGTTTCCTTGAGTTTTAATTTCAGACAGTTTCAAAAATCAGTCAACAGAATCAAAAAGGCAAAAAAAAACCGCCGGGGTTCGGCGGTTTTTT
>CAIYKK010000493.1 GCA_903926695.1 uncultured Burkholderiales bacterium | reverse complement strand
TGGCGCAGCCGCCAGAGCATGACCGAATAGGACTTTTTGCTCAAGTCAAAACCGTGCGCGTTGAGCGCGTCCAGGATGTGTTCGTGCTTGACGCCTGCGGCTTGGGCTGCTTCGATCTCTGGCAGCAACTCGCGCAGGCGCGAGGCTTTGGTGCGCGCCGCGCCTGAGTGCGCCAGCGCCTGTAAGGCCAGCGCGATGGTTGGGGCGTCCACAGTCATCGGAAGGTTGCCGGAGTAGATAGTTTTTTGCGGGTTATTTGCATGTTTTTTGTTAGTCTAACAAGGTTTTTGTTTGTTTTAAGTAAATTTAAAAAATTTATTGAATATTTAAAATAAGCTATTTATTAGTTTAATGTTAGTTAAATTGAAAGAGTTCTGATTTAGAAACTATCCAGAATTTAACCCCGTCTCTGTTTTTACCAAGGCGGGCAGGATATCAACAAACCATTTACCCAGCTTGGGCAGGCGCTGAAATTTGTAACATTGCCGCAAAAAAAGAGTGAATAGCCATAAGATAACGCTGATTATCTTAGGCTAGTTTTAAAGCGCCAAAATCCCTCTTTTAAACCAACCCGGTGGAAAATTTCGACTACTAAAGTGGACCCCATATTCCAGACACCGGTTTAAGCAGGACACTGTTGAAGAAATGGGGCCAAAAACATGAAAACCACCGATTCAACAGACCAGCCGCCATCAGGCCACGATGCCGATGTGCTCAGCGAAGACCGCTTCATCCGCCTGTCCAAGCAGATTGCCGAAGAAATCATTGCCGCCCAGGCCCGGCTGATTGCGCTCGAACGGCGCGAAGACACGCCCGCCCGCCAGCACGAAACCGAACTGCTGTGGCGCCAGATCAAAACGCTGGAGGCCAAAAAATCCGAGTGCGAAGGTGAAATAGCCCGCCTGCAAGAGCGCATCCGGGCCTGCCGTGACGCCCGTGACCGCAAAACGCCCCATCAGGCAGGGCTACCCTCAGCCAAGCCCGGCGAAGCGCCAGCGGGCCGCCTGCTGGACGCTATTCGGCGTAAAACCACCGAGCGCGCCCTGGCCGCACCCGCGCAGCTGCCGTTTTGGCCCGACGCCGTGCGCGGCGTGCCCAACGGCATCCTGCGCTCGGCGCTGTTCGGCGCCATCAAGCGCGGCAAGCGGCGCTATGTGGAGCGCGAAGTTTTTGCCTCGGTGCAGGGCATCGACATCCTCTACACCGGCCCGCGCCTGGATCAGTCCGACCTTGACGTGTGGCAGGGCGCGCTGCACCTGGCGCGGCTCGCTCCGCTGGGCAACCGCATCGAGTTCACCGAAAAAAGCTTTTTGCGGCTGATTGGCCGGGGCGGCGAGGGCGGCGTGAACATCGGCAAAAGCGACCGCGACTGGCTGAAAAATGCGCTGGCGCGGCTCTCGGCGAACACGGTGGAGATCAAGCAAGGCCCGTATGCCTACGCGGGCTCGCTGGTGGACGAGTATTTCCGCGACGAGGACAGCGGGCGCTATGTGCTGGTGCTCAACCCGCGCATGAAAGTGATGTTTGGCCGCGAAGGCTGGACGCAGATCGACTGGAGCCTGCGCGAGGCGCTGCGCGGCCACCCGCTGGCGCAGTGGCTACATGGCTTTTACTCGACCCACGCGTGTCCGTTTCCGCTCAAGGTGGAAACGCTGCACAAGCTGTGCGGCAGCGCAACCGGCGACCAGACCTTGACCGATGCGGAAAGAAACAAAGCCATCCTTGGCTGGCGTGACGGCAGCCTGATTCCGGCGCTCGATGTGCTGGTGCAAGCCTGTCTGCAGGTAGGGCAGGCGTTTTCGTGGGAAATCACTCACGGCGATCTGGTCAACGTCAGCCGCGACCCGAGCCAGTCCCAGCGCAAGCACCTGCAGGCAAAGCCGGGCAAGCCGCTTGCTGACGGCAAATGAGGGGGGGACAGAATCCGAATGAAGGGGGGGATAGAATCCGCGAGGGGGGGGATAGAGCCCGAATTTTAGGGGGATAGAATCCGAAAATTGGGGGGATAGAATCCGAATTGTCCACAGGCAAAACGCTCGTAACCCCTTGTCAGATAAGGATTTTTTGAAAACTAAAAATTCAGCTAATCTTTCTCTAATCCTTTTTTAATCAACGCGCGCGAGACAAACCGGCTGAAAGCTCGGGCGGTGGCTGTGAAAAAGCCGCAGAAATCGCTGGAAAAAAGCAGGCACTGCCCGTTCAGGGCTTCGCCCGGCCCACAAGGGGCCTCCCAACAGCCGGTCTATCAAGAAAACAGCCAACAGCCAACAATTGCGCCGCAAAACCTGAGCATCAAACCCGGCAGCTTGCTTTTCGCGCGAGGATGTTTTTTTAAGAAACATCCTTTTAAGAAAACTTTAGCTTTCGCAAACCCAGCACTGGCGCGGCCTGCAGCCCGGTTGGGACATAGTTTTGGGGCATCAAGACATAGTTCAGGGGGAATTTCTTCCTCCAATGGCCATAGTTTTTGGGGAACCCGTGGCGCGCCTGTGGACAAGTCGCCAACACCCTTGATTTTTATGAATTTTTACGCCTTAAAAGCGCCCATCGCCTGAAAAATAGACGTGAAAAGGCATAGTTTTCGGGGCGCTGAAGACATGGTTTTTGGGGACTTAAAAGACATAGATTTTTCTATCTTAAATATGTCTTTAAAAATAAAATCAGCCAGTCGCTTCACCCTCAGATCATGGCCACTTCCCAAAAATCCCCTCCCAAAAAGCTAACCAACGGCGTTCTGCGCAAGCATGTGGCGGCGGTTCACACCAGCGGCGAGCTGGGCCTGGTCGAGCGCAAGATCGTCAACATCCTGCTGCTCAACGCCTATGACAAGCTGCTGACCAGTTCGCGGCACACGATTCCCGTGCGTTACCTCAGTCACATGCTGGGCTGGGAAAGCTCAAAAAACCTGGACAACCTCAAGCAAGCGTTGGCCCGGCTGCAAACCACGCGTGTGGAGTTCAACCTGATGCACGACGGCCAGGAAGTCTGGCAATCCATGACGCTGCTGGCTTATGCGCAGATTACCGGCTCGCTCAACAATGGCGAATGCACCTATGGCTATGTTGAGGAACTGGCGGCCAAGCTGCACGATCCGGCTATTTTTGCCACGATTAACGTCGGCGTTCAGCGCGGTTTTAAAGGTGGTTACAGCCTGACGCTGTATGAAAATGCGGTGCGTTTTAAAAATGTGCGTTCCACCGGCTGGTGGAGTCTGGAAAAATTCCGCCAACTGATGGGCGCGAATGCCCCGATGTACGACGACTTTAAACGCCTGTCCAGTTTTGTGATTAAAAAAGCCGTCGAGGAAATTAACCGCATTTCCGACATCAAGCTCACGGTGGAATACCAGCGCCAGGCGCGCCATGTGGCGGCAGTGCGCTTCCTGATTGAAGAAAACCCGCAGTCGGCTTTGTTTGCACCCAAACCGCTCGATGAGGATGGCATGGCGCTGATTCGGCAGGATGCAACTTTTAAAAAGTTGATCGAGCATGGCTTTGCAGAGCGGCTGGCGCTGGCTTACATGAAGCAAGACCCGGAGCAAGCCCGTCTGGCCGTCGAGGAAACCGAAAAGCGCGACAAGAAAGGGCTGATTAAAACCAGCCCGGCTGGCTATATTAAAAAACTGTTCGAGGAAAAAGCTGATCTGGGCGGCACCGCTTACCAAGCCCGTAAAACTGCTGAACAGGCCATTGTCGATAACGAAAAGAAAACCGCTGCTGCCAAGGCTAAATATGAAGCGCTTCGGATAGATTTCCGTGACAAGACGGTGCGTGAAATTGTCAAAAACCTGACCTCCGCCGAACTGGCCGACTATCCCAGTCGCTTTCTGGCGTCTGAAGAGGGCCGGGGCAAGACCGGGAATTTTGATCTGCGTACCGGAAAATTCACTGACACGATGACCAATGCGTTATTCAAGCCGTGGCTCAGGCGGGAAGTGACTCCGGTGTTTGATGAAGCTGCCTTTGATGAATTCGTGCGGGGAAATGGAATAGATCCAGCGGTTCTGCGGGCAGCGCAGTAACTTGGTTGAAGTAGAAATATGTTGTGAACTCAACGTCCTATTATCAAAAATATTTAATCTGAAAGAGAAGCTAAAAAATGAAGCAACAACGAGTCTCTGCTGAGCGGCTATTAGGCGACAAACTCGAGAGTATAAAAAAGCTTGCCATCGTGGCTATGTTTTCTGATGATGAATTGCTAGATCAGTTGGTTCTTAAAGGCGGTAATGCAATGGATATAGTCCATCAGGTTAATGCTAGGGCGTCAGTTGACCTCGACTTCTCAATGAAGAGTGACTTTGATCAAGCTACAGCTCAGAAGCGATTTGAGCGTACTCTTCTGACTACATTTGCGCTCGAAGGTTATCTAGCATTCGATATCAAGATGTCGGCTCGCCCAGGGCAGATGCCTGACGAACTTGCAGCCTTTTGGGGTGGTTATTTAGTGGAGTTCAAGTTGATTTCGATAAAGCGTGCAGACGAAATCAGAAGAGATATTGAAATCATGCGACGAGAAGCCATCAAACTGGGAGAGGGATCACGTTTTACTATTGATATTAGCCGTTATGAGTATACAGATGGAAAGCAGGAGGCAGAACTCAACGGTTATCAAATATATGTTTATTCGCCTGAAATGATTGTTTGCGAAAAGTTACGGGCCATTTGTCAACAAATGCCTGAGTATGGAGAAATCATTAGGCGAAGCGGCACTGGAAAGCAGCGAGCACGTGATTTTATTGATATTGAAGCACTCATCAAAAAGTTTGATGTTGATGTTGGCTCTGATCGAGCCAAACACATGATTGTAAAGATGTTTGAACTTAAGCGTGTGCCAGTGGAGTATCTTGCACGGATTGCGGACATGAGAGAGTTTCATGCGCTCGGGTTTGACCAAGTGAAAGCAACGATGAAGCCAGGCGTAATACTCAAACCGTTCGATTACTACTGTGACTTCGTCGTAGATCAGTGCAAGAGACTAGAAGCCCTCTGGAATATGTAAATGCCACTGTTTCACGTACGAGGTTTTACCCATTGCGTGCGTTAAGTAAAAATCCCGCTCCATCGGCAGATTTTTAAACATATCGATTTGTGACTGCTTGTAGCCTGCCCGCTCTAAATAGAACCCTATGGCCTGATGATAAGGATATCCAAATGCCATCTGTTTCAGCATGGCTTTCAATCTATTCACGGATACTTGATTTTTGGCATTCTCAAATACCTTGGCAACTTCAAATACGCCGCCGGAGTAGAATGGTCTGACCACGATGTCAATGAGCGTTCGCTCTAAATTCGTGAATCGTAAAAGCAAGTCATGATCTTCTCCGTAGTTCACCGTCTCGGTTGTCACGCCAAGCATTGCTTTATAAGCGCTCGATAAAAAAATAATACGAATATCCCCGTGAACGACCTCATTCTGTGAAACTCGCGGTGATTGCTGAAAAGCGGCGTCAATCGCATCCTGAGAAAATAAGTCAGTATGGGTAGAGTAATTTGCAGAGGTGCTCAATTTCTCCTGATTTAAATAGACTGTTTTAGGTACTTGCTCTGTTAGTCCATGCAGTCGCACTGCTGTGTAGTGGCTGTAGTAACTGTTATCCACCAAACCGAGAAGGATTTCCAAGAGTGGTACGTTACCCCACGTATAGCCCGACACTTCGCGGTGGGGAAAGCAGAACCGCACCGGTTTGAGAGCGGTTTTCTCAACCAAAAACTCTGTGAAGCTCCTCAATGATGAGCTTTTAGCTAGTCGCCAGAACGCTCGATTTTTATCGAAAGTCTTTGCTACATCAGCTGATCGAAGGATTCGTGGCAACTCCTCAAACGTCTTGATGATGTCCTGCTTAGCGATCTGGATGCGAGTAGCCAATGGCGCTCCTAAATGACTGCTTGTTGTTGGTGCTGTTGGGCATATATGCCCAACAGCATAGCATCTTCTGCGTTTTTTGAAAAGAGACAAACTGTTTGACGAGGAGAACTTAGAGCTAAATTTTGTTGACGAACTAGGTAAATTTGTTTATGCTGTAGCCGCATATATGCGGCTACAGCCAAGAATAACTAAATTCGATGATTGACATAGCTGCTTGTTTGGTTCGCCTGCGGCTAACCCGACCTACACCGCTACGTCACCTCAGTCACTACCCAACCAACGCCACCGCCTTGATCTGCGCCCACACCGCCTTGCCCGGCGCCAAACCCAGTCCCACGGCCGAGCGCCGCGTCAGCCGCGCCAGCAGGGGCGAGGGGCCGATGGTGAGCCTTAACAGGGACAGCGCCGGGTGGCTGTCGTCGGCCATTTCGCCCACGGTGGCGCTCAAGCAGTTCTGAATGCTGGTGCCGCTGACGGGCGCGAGCGCAATGCTCACGTCACGCGCCAAAATCCGCACCCGCACCTTTGCTCCCAGCGGCTGGCCGCCGTCGCGCACCCACAGGCTGCCGCCCGCAAACTCCACCCGCGCCAGATGCCATTCTTCTTCGCGCTCAGCGACCACGGCGTCCAGCACCACACCCGCGTCTTCGCCCAGGCGGATCGGCAGATCGACACGCGCCAGCGTTTCGGTCAGCGGCCCGGCGGCCAGGGCGCGGCCTTCTTTCATCACGACGATGTGATCGGCGAGCCGCGCCACTTCGTCGGGCGCGTGGGTGACGTAGATGACGGGAATGTCCAGCTCGTGGTGCAGCCGTTCCAAATAAGGCATGAATTCCTGCTTGCGTGCCAGGTCCAGCGCGGCCAGCGGCTCGTCCATCAGCAGCAGGCGCGGGCTGGTCAGCAGGGCTCTGGCAATGGCCACGCGCTGGCGCTCGCCGCCGGACAGGCCAGCGGGCTGGCGTTCGAGCAAATGGCCGATGCCCAGCAGCTCGACGGCGCGGTCAAACTCGACGCGCCGGGCGGCGGCGGGAATGCGCGACTGGCCGTAGTCGAGGTTGCGCCGTATCGTCAGGTGTGCGAACAAATTGGCTTCCTGAAACACGTAGCCCAGCGCGCGCCGATGCACGGGCAGGAAAAAATCGCCGTCCTGCCAGATTTCGCCGTTGACGATAAAGCGGCCAGCGGGCGAGCGGTTCAGCCCGGCCATGCAGCGCAGCAGGCTGGTTTTGCCGCAGCCGGATGGGCCGAAGAGAGCGGTCACGCCGCGAGCGGGCAATTCGAGATCGATGTCGAGTGTGAAATCTGGCCAGGCCAGGTGAAAACGCGCTTGGATTCCCGTCATGTCAACTGCCTTTCCTTGAATCGGGCCGCCAGGCGTACAGCGCCAAAAGCACGAGGAAGGAGAAGATCAGCATGACCGCAGACAGGCGATGCGCCTCTAGATATTCCACGGCTTCTACATGATCGTAGATTTGCACGGAAGCGACGCGGGTCACGCCGGGAATGTTGCCCCCAATCATCAGGACCACACCGAATTCACCCACGGTGTGCGCAAACGTCAGGATGCCAGCCGTCAGGAAGCCGGGCAGCGCCAGCGGCACCGCGACGGTGAAGAATGCGTCGAGCGGCGAGGCGCGCAAGGTGGCGGCGGCTTCAAGCGGACGCTCGCCGATGGCCTCAAACGCTGTCTGCAGCGGCTGCACCATGAAGGGCAGCGAGTAAAACACGGAGGCAATCACCAGGCCCCAGAAGGTGAAGGGCAAAAGTCCGATTCCCAGCGCCTGCGTGAGATGGCCTACCGGGCCATTGGGTCCCATCGTCAGCAGCAGGTAAAAACCCAGCACGGAAGGCGGCAAGACCAGCGGCAAGGCCACAACGGCGCCGACAGAACCTTTCCACCACGCCCTGGAGCGTGCCAGCCACCACGCGATAGGGGTGCCGATCAAAAGCAGGATGAGCGTCACGATGCCAGCCAGCCGCACGGTCAGCCAGATGGCCTGAAGATCACCGTCGTTCAAAAGCATGGGTGTGGCCTATCGGGTGGCGGTTTGGCCAAGGATCTCGAAATCCGTGTCTATCATGACTGCGCGCCAAGGCGCTTGGGAAGCGAGAAAGAAGTTGACCTGAACGTCCTGCGGCGCGGCGGTGTAGGGCGCGGAAGTCACCAACAGGTGAGCGCCCGCCGCCACGTAGGCGGCGGCATTGTCGGCGCGAATGCCGCCAGCGGCAGCCAGCAACGGGCGGCTTGTTGCGGGCATGCCCTCCAGCATCTCGCGGCACAGCGCCACGGCCTGGGGCGTGAATTTTTCTAGCTGCAGCACGTCGGCACCAGCCTCGACCCAGAGTCGGGCTTCTCGGGGATCGCCGACTTCGACGACGATCTTTTTTTCCGGCTGGACGCGGCGCAGTTCAATAATGATTTGCGCTGGGCTGGCGTCTAAAAACAAGCGGTGTTCGGCAAACAGCAGCAGCGTTTCCGACAGGCCGAGCCGGTGCATGATGGCGCCGCCGCTTTTCACGGCCTTGATCGACAGGGCTTTGGTGCCGGGCACGTTTTTGCGCGTACAGGCCACGGCCACGCCGCCCGCAGCGGCCACGATGGCCGCCGTGGCGCTGGCGATGCCGCTGGCCCATTCGACCAGCGTCTGGGCGGTTTTCCAGGCGTGATGCAGGCTGGCGGCGCTGCCCGTGGCTTCGAGGATCAGCGCGCCCGCTTTAGCATGAGCGCCCGAATGCAGCCGCAGCCGCGCCTGGGCGCCTGCCAGCTCGAACAGGCGCTGGGCCTCTTCGCTGGCGCAGACGGTCATCGCCTGGCGGGCGCGGAATTCCAGCCGGGCGGGCTGGTGGCCAATGGCCAGGCTGTCGGTGGTCAGGTCGCAGCCCGCCGTGTCGTCGTCGAGCAGGCGGCAGAGGTCGAAATCGTTGAGGGCGCGAAGAGTCATGGGATCAGAGCTTTCATCAAAAATGGCAGCGGTTTTCATCGAAAAACCCGAACAGGTGCCGGGCCTCTTCGCTGGCGCAGAGCGTCATGGCTTGGCGGGCGCGGAACTTCAGCCGGGCGCACGACTGGCAAGCCATTCTTCAGTGGCGCGAGAACAGGTCACGCAGCTTGCATAGCGTGGTACTTACATCAAAGCGCGTGTCGGCCAGCGCCTCACCGGCGAGGATTTTTTGCAGCGCCGCCAGCGGCTCAGTCTCGCCGGTCAGCAGCACCTGCGCGCCCCATTTCTCCATGTGGCGGATAAAGCCGTCGCCCGCGCTGGCCGCCAGCATGACCTCGACACCGTGCAACGGGTGCGGCCCGTCGTCCTGAAAATGGTGCGGCAGCTGCTCCTGGGTCAGCGCGATCAGCGCCGGTTCCGGCAGCGGCTGGCCGGGCTGGCAGTCAAACACCCGCCAGTCGCGGCACTGGCCCGCGTGGCCGGAGACCTGGCGGCCGTTGTCTTTGGTAGCGATGGCAATTTTCATAAGGGCTTGTCCAGACAGAAGTGAAGTGAGTTCGCAGCAGGGCAAGCCATTTTCATGCCCGCCCTGGCCGCTTTATCGCCTCACAGTCCGTAGCCAAAAGACTTGATGACGGCCTTGGCCTTGTCGCCCTTGAGGTACTTGGCCAGCGCCTCGGCGGCGGGTTTGCCCCGGCCTTTTTCCAGCATCACCACATCCTGGCGAATCGGCGCGTACAAATGGGCCGGAACGATCCAGGCCGAGCCGTCGATTTTTCCGTCTTTCAGCACCTGCGACAGCGCGACAAAGCCGAGCAGCGCATTGCCGCTGCTGACGAACTGGTAAGCCTGGGTGATGTTTTCGGCGCTGACTATTTTCGGCTGCAGGGCGTCATACACGCCCAGCGCTTTCATCACTTCGACGCCCGCCGCGCCGTAGGGAGCGAGCTTGGGGTTGGCCAGCGAAATGTGGTCAAAGCCGCCCTTCTTCAGCACTTCGCCCTTGTCATCGACGACGGCGGATTTGGCCGACCAGAGCACCAGCTTGCCAATGGCGTAGGTGAACTGGCTGCCCGCGACGGCGGCGTTTTCCTTGATGAGCCGGGCCGGCGTCTCGTCGTCGGCGGCCAGCAGCAGCTCGAAGGGCGCGCCGTTTTTGATCTGGGCGTAGAACTTGCCGGTCGAGCCGTAGGAGGCGACGATCTTGTGGCCGCTGGCCTTTTCAAAGTCGGCGGCGATTTGCTGCATCGGCGCGGTGAAGTTGGCCGCGACGGCGACGGAGACTTCATCGGCCTGCGCCTGGGTCGCAGCGCCCATCAGGGCCAGCAGCAAGAGGGAAAAACGGTGTGAAATTTTCATAAAGAAACTCCTTATAAATTGAAATAAAAAATCAGTCCGTGGCGACCAGAAACACGCTGGGCGCCTTGAACACGGCCGTCACCGGCTGGCCGACTGCCAGCCCGAGGCGCTTGACGCTGTCGTCGGTGATGACGGCGGTCAGCACATGGCGCCCGCCGGGCAGGTCCAGCGTGACTTCGGAATTCACCGGCCCGGTGTGGATGCGGGCC
>CAIYKK010000492.1 GCA_903926695.1 uncultured Burkholderiales bacterium | reverse complement strand
TTGTGCGCCATCGCCACGACTTGCTGGGTCACTTCGACGTTGTAGGCGAAGTCCGAAGGGGTTTTGCCGTCGGTGCGCAGCGAGCCGTCCATCATCACCGAGCCAAAACCCAGATTCAGCGCGCCCTGGCAAATCTCGGGCGAGGTGCCGTGATCCTGGTGCATGACCAGCGGAATGTGCGGGTAGGCTTCGCAAGCGGCCTGAATCAGGTACTTGATGAAGTGCTCGCCCGCGTACTTGCGTGCGCCTGCGCTGGCTTGCAGGATGACGGGTGCGCCGACTTCATCAGCGGCAGCCATCACGGCCTGAACCTGCTCCAGATTGTTGACGTTAAAAGCTGGAATGCCGTAGCCATTGGCGGCGGCGTGATCCAGCAGCTCGCGCATCGAAACGAGTGCCATGTTGGAAATCCTGAAAGTTAAAAAAGCATGAAGAAAACGGTGGGAACTGGTTCAATGCCCCCGGCAAAACGCTGCCTGAAGTGGGCCGTAACCACGCTGTAACCCGAAGCCCGATTTTAGCGTTCACCGCCTTTCAGCCCGCTGAACCGCTAGGGCACAAGCGCAACAAACTGCGTTTTTTGCCTGAAAGCAGCGCCACGGGCGAACCTCTTGAATCTCGGTGGCGTTGAAAAATAGCGTTTTTTGTAACAGGCGTCTTGTCCTACACCGGCCCAAGGCGATCCTGATTCGGCAGGATGCCCCCAGGCTTTTAAGATCGAACCCGTTGCCGGGCGAAGAAACATCCAATTGAATGTTCGGCCCGGTAAAGTTGTCCAGGGAGTCAAAACAATGATGAGAAGCGCAATAGTTGTTAGCGTGAGTGTGCCTGCAGGGCTGGTCGTTTCCTGCCTGACGGAGCGGCTGCGCCGTGCGTGGCTGCATCCAGGAAGTGAAGGCCACGAGGACGCGTCGCGCCATGCGCCGGTGGTGCAGTACGCCCGCCCGGTAGGATTTCCCTCCAGAGTGGCGGAGTTTTTGCTGGTGTTTCGTTTGCGCGCCCGCGCCCGCTGCCGTTCTGCGCTGGCCGCCGACATGCTGGAGCGGGCGGTGCGGGTGGTGTTTGTGACCTGCCAGCATTGGTTTTGCGCCACAGAAACCCCAGAGGTTTCCCGGCGCAGTTCCCGCCGGACTGGCTAAGACGCGGCCGTGGTGGCAGCGGCGCAGTTCAGGCCGCCATGTTGATGGATGTTCATAAGGGCGCCGTTTCATGCATACCTCCGTGATTGATTTGCTGCTCGATTACGAAGTCAGCAACCCTGCGCATTTCCTGTTCAACATTCAAGCCGCCTTGCATGAAGGCCAGCGGGTGCTGCACGAGCAGTTGACCGTCACGCCCGGTATCAAAATGCGCTGCTTTTCCGATGCGCGCAGCGGCAACCGGTTTTTCCGGCTGGACGCGCCTGCGGGCGCGCTGTCCGTGCGCTACCACGCCAGCGTCGAGTTGAGCGCCGCGCCCGCGCCCGCGCATCTGGACGAAACGCCGATCACCGAAGTGCCCGACGAGGTGCTGCATTACCTCATGCCCAGCCGCTACTGCGAGTCCGACTCTCTGAGCCGCGTCGCGCAGCAGCTTTTTGGCCCGCTCGCGCCGGGCATCGAGCGTGTGCGGGCGATTGAAAAGTGGATTTTCGAGTCCATCACCTACCAGCCCGGCTCCAGCCAGTCCACCACCACGGCGCAGGATGTGTTTGTGCAGCGCGTGGGCGTGTGCCGCGATTTTGCGCATTTGGGCATCACGCTGTGCCGGGCGCTGAATATTCCGGCGCGGCTGGTGGTCGGTTATGTGCATTTTCAGGAGCCGCCGCAGGATTTTCATGCGCTGTTTGAGGCCTGGCTGGGCGGGCGCTGGGTGTTGTTTGACCCGACGCAGCTGGCGCCGGTAGAGCGCCTGGTGCGCATAGGCACCGGGCGCGATGCCAAAGACGTGGCCTTTGCCACCATCTTCGGCGACGTAAAAATGCCGCGCAAAGACGTGAGCGTGGACGAAGACGGAGAAGCTGCCACCAGCGCCTAATCCAAACGCGTCAACTTTCTACGCTGACCGTGTAAATTTCCGGGTTTCCACCAAGGTTTTTCAGATCGGATTAGCACGACAATACCGCCAGGCCTGTGGGGCTTGGGATTTGTCGTCAGTTCATCAGCGAAAACGCTCCTTCTGGGAATCGGGTTTTGCTTTCGACGTTCCAAGCCCGACAGGCTTTCCTTTTTGCGCTTGAGCGGCCCCGCCAGCGTGCCCGCAGCTTCTTTTTCAGCCCGTTTGGGTGGTTTTTCACCCCGGCGCTGTGCGATCATCAAAGGTTAATTAAAAATTATTAATTCAACCCCCGAGAGCTGCCATGTCAATTCAAACCCAATACCAGCAAAAACGCATGTCCGCCGCCGATGCCATCCGTGTTGTCCGCAATGGCGACACGGTGGTGATTCCCACGGCCGTGGCCGAGCCGCCCGCCCTGCTCACCGCGCTGTCCGAAGTGCGCCGCGACCTGCGCGATGTGCAGATTTCGCAAATCCTGCCGGTGCGCAATTACAGCTATTTCGACCCCGAAACGGTCGAAAACGTGCGCCACACGGCGTATTTTTTCAGCGGCGTCTCGCGCCCCGGTGGCAAGGCGGGCTGGGTCGATTTCATCCCGTCGTGCTTTTCTGAAATGCCCGACCTGATCGGGCGCGGCCTGATGGGCGCGGACGTGGTCTTTACGCTGGCCTCGCCGATGGACGAGCACGGTTATTTTTCCCTCGGGCTGGCCGCCGACTACACGATGGCCGCGATTGCCAAGGCGCGCGCCGTGGTGCTTGAAGTCAACCCCAACGTGCCCTTTGTGAACGGCAACTGCCACGTTCACATCTCGCAGGTGACCGCGCTGATCGAAAGCGAGCAGCCCATGCTCGAAGTCGGTCTGCCCAAAATCGGCCCGGTGCAGGAAGCCATCGGCAAGTACGTCGCCGACATGATTCCCGACGGCGCAACGCTGCAAATCGGCTACGGCGGCATTCCCGACGCCGTGGTGATGCAGCTGACGCACAAGCGCGATCTGGGCGTGCATACCGAAATGATCGGCGACGGCATCCTCTCGCTGATCGAAGCCGGGGCCGTGACCAACCGCAAAAAGAACTACCTGCCGGGCAAATCGGTGGCGACTTTCGCGCTCGGCTCACAAAAGCTGTACAAGTTTTTGCACCGCAATCCGTCGTTTGAAATGCACCCGGTCGATTTCACCAACGACCCGTACCTGGCGGGCCTGAACGACAACCTGCACGCCATCAACGCAACGATGCAGATCGACTTTCTGGGCCAGTGCGGCTCGGAAAGCCTGGGCACTACGCCTTACTCGGGCACCGGCGGCCAGACCGATTTTGTGCGCGCCGCGAACCGCTCCAAGGGCGGCAAGGCGTTCATCGTGCTGCCCTCGACGGCCAAGGACGACACCATCTCGCGCATCGTGCCCATGCTCACGCCCGGCACGCACATGAGCACAACAAAAAATGACATCAATTACGTGGTGACGGAATTCGGCGTGGCCCAGCTGCGCGGCAAGAGCGCGCACCAGCGTTGCGCGGCGCTGATCGGCATTGCGCACCCCAACTTCCGCGCCGAGCTGCGCGAAGCGGCGAAAAAGATGGGCTTGGCATAAAGCGCAGCGTGTACGGGTCTTGCGGCGACCCGCGCCAGCTCGACAGGCGCTTCGTTGCTAAGATCACCGCCTTGGCAGCGGCCCGCCTGCACATTTTTTTCGGGCCGCGCCCGAAAGAAAAAACCCATGAAAATTGAAAAAAACTCCGCCGTCACTCTGCGCTTCAAAGTCACCGATGCCCTTGGCAAGCTGATTGAAGAGAGCAAAGAGCCGATGGTTTATCTGCACGGCGGCTACGGCAACACCCTGCCCAAAATAGAAGAAGCGCTTGACGGCAAGGAGCCGGGCTATCAGGTCACGCTGGCTTTGCCGCCCGAAGACGCGTTTGGCCTGCGCGACGAAGACTTGGTTCGCACCATTCCGCGCAGCCAGTTTCCGGCAGGCGTCAAGGTCGGCGGCCAGCTCGAAGGCCAGGGCAGCGACGGGCGCGTTCAGGTGTTTAACGTCGCCAAGATCAAGGGCCAGTTTGTCATCCTCGACGCCAACCACCCGCTGGCGGGCAAGGCGCTGCGCTTTCACCTCAAGGTGACGGATGTGCGCCTCGCCTCTGAAGAAGAAATCGCCCACCAGCATGTGCATGGCGAGCACGGCCACCAGCACTGAGCCCACCAGCGCGGCTGAGGTGCCCTGATGCGCGGCGCGGCGTCCGGGCAGCCCGCTTCAGCCGCGCTTGCCGCTGATGTAGAACTCCAGTTGCTCGATGATGAATTGCTGCTCGGAGATGATGTCCTTGACCAAATCGCCAATCGAGACCAGTCCGACCAGCTTGCCGCCGTCCATCACGGGCAGGTGGCGCAAGCGGTTTTCGGTCATCAGCGCCATGCACTGGTCGCTGGTTTGCTCGGGCGTGACAAACATCACGCCCGGCGTCATCACTTCCCGCACTGGCGTTTGCGGCGAAGTGCGGCCCTTGAGCACGATTTTGCGGGCGTAATCGCGCTCGGTGAAGATGCCCACGACCTGCGCGCCATCCATCACCAGCACCGCGCCGATGTTTTTGCGGGCCATCAACTCCAGCGCCTCGAACACGGAAGCAGTGGGGGCAACGGCCTGAATGGTCGTATCGGGCTTGGATTTGAGGATATAGGCAACAGATTTCATGGCGGTCTCCAGCGTGGTGGTTGTTATCGATGTAGCGCCAGATCAGTTTGCCAGACCCTCAACAAAGAAGCTATGACCTTGAGCGGCTTTTTTTGCCTCCAACATCTGCCGCTCGGCTCACACAACGTCACCCTCATCAACCAGTAGGACACTTCACGGATGGCGACTCTGATTCCTTTCCTCGGCAGTTGCGCCGCACGCATGAGCGCTGGCGAGCGCCGGGTGGCCCAGCGACTTGAGCAGGCGCTCGGTGCCGACACTTTGCTGTGGTACGACGTGCCCGCCGGGCCTAAACAGTCGCGCCCGGATTTCATCGTGCTGCACCCCGAGCGCGGCCTGTTGATTCTCGAAACCCGCGACTACCCGGCGCAGGCCATCGCGCAGGCGACCCGGCAGGCGTGGGATTTGCTCGTCGATGGCAAACCCAAAGTGGTGATCAACCCGCTGGCGCAGGCGCGGTTTTGTGCGCTGCAGGTGGCCGGTGTGCTGGAGCGCGATCCGTATTTGCTGCAAACCGTCGGCGTTCACGCGGGCAAACTGGGTTTTGCCTGCGGCCACGGTCTGATCTTGAGCGCCATCACGCGGGCGCAGTTCGAGACTGCCGGGCTGGCGCATGCTGTTGAGCCGGACCTGGTCATTTGCCAGGACGAGATCGAAGACGCGCAAACGCTGGCCCAGCGGCTCTGGCGCATGCTGCCCGCCGCGCCGGGAAGCCGCTCGCTGCATTCGCTGCAGTTAGAGCGCCTGCGCTGGGGCATGTTTCCCCAGATGCGCCTGTATCCGCAAGGCGCGCCGGTGGACAGCGGTGACACCGAAGCCGCTTTATCCGGCTATCTGCGCGTGATGGATTTGGCGCAAGAGCAGTTTGTGCGCAGCATGGGCGAAGGCCACCGGGTGATTCACGGTGTGGCCGGTTCGGGCAAAACCATGCTGCTGTGCCAGCGCGCCGAACACCTCGCCCAGACCAGCGGACCCGGCGCTTTGCCGATTTTGATTCTGTGCTACAGCGAGCCGCTGGCGGGCATGCTCACCGCGCTGATGCAGGCCAAGGGCGTGGCCGCGCTGGTGCAGGTGCGGCCTTTTTTCCAGTGGTGCAGCGAGCAGCTTTTGGCGTTTAACCAGAAACTGCCTGCGCCCAACCTGCCGCTGGCCGCCCGGCGCGAAGATCTGGTGCAGCGCGTGATTCGCGCCGTCGATGCCGGGGCGATTCCTGCGGGCCAATACCAAGCCATTTTGGTGGACGAAGGCCACGACTTTGCGCCCGAGTGGGTCAAGCTCATCACCCGCATGGTCGATCCGGCCACCAACAGCCTGCTGCTGCTTTACGACGACACGCAAAGCATTTACGAACGCAGCCGCAGCCGTCTGTTCAGCTTTCGGCGCGCGGGCGTGCAGGCGCAGGGGCGCACCACGCTGCTGCGCATCAACCACCGCAACACCCGCCAGACGCTGGAGACGGCCAGCCTGATCGCCGCGCCGCTCCTGCGCGACGACGTGCAGGACGACGACGGCATCTCGCTGCTCGCGCCCGTGAGCGGCGGGCGCGACGGCCCCGAAACCGTCATCATCCGGCAGCAAACTTTCCGCGAAGAGGTGTTTAAAGTCGTCGAGCAGCTCGGCGCGGCGCACCACGACGGCCACGACTGGGGCGACATGGCCATCATCTGCCGCCACACCTGGATGCGCGACGAATGCGCCAATGTGCTCAAGCTCAGAAACCTGCCGCACGAGGTGCGCAGCGCCACGGCCAGCGCCGCCGACACCATCAAGCTGCTGCTGATGTCCGCCTGCAACGGGCTGGAGTTTGCCGTCGTCGCCCTGCCCGGCGTGGGCCACATGCCCGGCGAAGACGACAACGAGGAAGAAGAAGCGCGCCTTTTTTACATCGCCGCCACCCGCGCCACCGAGCGGCTGGTGATCACCGTGAGCCGAACTGGCGCGTTTGGGCGGCGGCTGGGGTGAGTTGCAACCCTGCGCAATGCGAAAAGAGTATGGAGACTTTCACCCTTGGCTAAAACGTCGTGGTGTGCTGTGGTCGCCACAGCTACTTTGCCGCATCGTGTGGGGGCGCGCCGATTGAAATACTCAGGCAGTACATCGAGCAGCAGCGGGC
>CAIYKK010000491.1 GCA_903926695.1 uncultured Burkholderiales bacterium | reverse complement strand
TGATGCGACAGAGCTGGAGGTGCTGGCGTGACCGAAACGAGCTATCGATGGGTGAAATTACCAAAACACTGCGAAATCACTGGAGACACGCCAGACGCGGTGCATGCCAGGCGGCGTAAGCAGATATGGACCGACGGGGTACAGTGCCGACTCGGGCCAGACGGGAATCTATACATCAATCCAGGGGAATACAACAAATGGGTCGAAAGCCAGCCTCAAGCCTCAAGCTGCCGCGCGGCGTGAGCATTCGCCAGTTCACGCACGAGCAGCGGCTGCAGGTCGCCTTCAGCTACCAGGGTATCCAGTGCCGTGAGCTGCTGCCGCCCGGACCCATCACGCAGACCGTAGCCAACCTCGCCAGCGGCAAGCGCGCTGAAATACTGAACAGGATTGCCGAGTCGGCTGCGGGCAGGGCGGCTTTTGTGTATGCCGACTACTTCCCCAACAGCCCGCGCGCAGCGCAGTTCGATGCGAATGGACGCCGCGTCATGCTCGACAAGCTGCTGCAAAAGACGCTGGAGAGCTACGAGCGCCAGGTGGACAACGGCAACATGGCTCTGAGCACGCTACAAGGCTATCGCAAGGCTATCAACAGCACCAGGGTGCAGTCCTTTGTCGCAGGCAAACCCATCTCTGCCATCACGCCCAGCGACGTGCGTGAGTTCGCGGGCGGCATCGAGGGCACAGCCAAATTCGTGCGCAACTTGTTGACTCCCTTGCGGGCGACGTTTGAAGATGCCCTGAATGACGACCTGATCAAGTCCAACCCGTTTGATCGTGTCGCCATGGCCAAGCTGCTGAAGAAGACCGCCAAGGCCAGCGAATACGAGGTGGACCCGTTCACAGCTCAGGAGCGCGCCGAGCTGCTCAAGGCCGCCAGGGCAGACGAGCGCCCCATGATCCAGTTCTGGTTAGCCGCCGGTCTTAGGCCAGGCGAGCTGATCGCCCTGAAGTGGCCAAAAATTGACCTGACCAACAAAAAAGCGCGGATCGACCTGAACCAGGTGGCGGGGGAGGAAAAGCTGCCAAAAACAAGCGCAGGCATTCGGGACGTGGACCTGAGCGACGACGCCATTGCTGGGCTGATTGCGCAGAAGTCAGCCAGCTTTGAGGCTGGCCAGCACGTCTGGTTCAACCCCAGGACGGGCGGGGCCTGGTCCACCGACGCGCAAATACGCAAGACGCTGTGGATACCGCTGTGCGAGCGCGCTGGCATCCGCTATCGGAACATGTACCAGTGCCGGCACACCTTTGCCAGCGCCTTGCTGACAGCTGGTGCTAACCCGTGGTACGTGGCCGAGCAGCTGGGCCATGTTGACGTGCAACTGGTGTTCAGCACCTACGGCAAGTTCATTGGGCAGGACTATCAGAAGCCAAAGGCCCAAACCATGCACGTGTGAATCAGCGCGTGAATCCTGTGTGAAGCGAACGCCAATGAACGCCAATTCATGACGGTAAAGAAAAATCCCCGCCAACTGTCGTTCGTTGGCGGGGATTGTCGTTGGTGGTGGAGCTGGGGGGATTTGAACCCCCGTCCGCAAGCCTTCTTCGAGCAGATCTACATGTTTAGCGGTCTGATTTGAGTCTCGCCATCTGGGCCGCGCAGTCGCACGCTGCCCAGAACGCCAGCACCCTATTTTCTTGCCCCGGACTAAGGTACCCAATCCAGAACCAGCCGATAAAATTATCTTTACAGCCTGGAATCCTCAGCTTGCGCTAAAAACCCCTTGCCCAGCCCATCGGCCTGCTGTTGTAAAGCTCACAGGCAATTAAGCTGCGAGTGCGAAACGTTCGTCGTTTGCAGTTAGTTTGTTTTAGTCAGTTTTACGAGCGCACTAAGCTCGACATGCACCACACCGCGTCCGAACCCACGTCGAAACCAATGCAGCCCCAAGCCTTTTATTTTAAGCCATTTTCAACAACTTCAAGAGGTCCGAGGGCGTGGCAATCGTAAAGTCAGCTTTCCATCCCGCCGTGGCAGCAACCGTACCTAGATAACCATAAGCCGCTGCTACCGTAGTCATGCCTGCGGCACGACCTGCGACGATGTCGCGTTCATCATCACCTACATACACACAGCGTTCCGGCGCAAGTCGTAACTGGCGTGCGGCTTCAAGCAACGGTGCCGGATGCGGCTTGGCATGAGGCGTGGTATCGCCGCTGATGATGGTCTGGGCCGTATTGAAGAGCGGCATGGCTTGGGTTAACGGTACGGTGAAACGGGCAGATTTGTTGGTTACCACGCCCCACTTAAGCCCACCCAGACAGATACGTGC
>CAIYKK010000490.1 GCA_903926695.1 uncultured Burkholderiales bacterium | reverse complement strand
TTGGCAATGTCGCCATGCTCGCGGATGCCGCCATCGGCAATGATGGGTTTGGTCGCCACGCGGGCGCACCACTTGAGCGCTGACAACTGCCAGCCGCCGGTGCCAAAACCGGTTTTCAGCCGCGTGATGCAGACCTTGCCGGGGCCGATGCCGACCTTGGTCGCGTCCGCGCCCCAGTTTTCCAGATCAATCACCGCTTCGGGCGTGGCCACGTTGCCTGCAATCACAAACGAGGCCGGGAGTTTTTCCTTTAAATAGCCGATCATTTTTTGCACCGTGTCGGCGTGGCCGTGGGCAATGTCGATGGTGATGTAGTCGGGCACCAAGCCTTCAGCGGCCAGCCGGTCCACCGCGTCGTAGTCGGGCTGCTTGACACCCAGCGAAATCGAGGCGTACAGGCCTTGAGCCTTCATGCGGCGCACGAATTCGACGTTATCCAGATCAAAGCGGTGCATCACATAAAAGTAGCCGTTTTGCGCCATCCAGACGCAGATGGCTTCATTGACCACGGTTTTCATGTTCGCAGGCACGACCGGGATGCGAAAGGTGCGCTTGCCCAGCGTCACGCTGGCGTCGCACTGCGAGCGGCTGTCCACGCGGCATTTGCGCGGCAGCAGCAGGATGTGGTCGTAGTCGAAAATTTCCATGATGTTTCCAAGCTCCAAAAAAAATTGCTGATGAGCACAAGGCGCTTGGACTGGCCGGTTTTTGCCGTCTGACAACAAAAAACCGGGCGCAATTGCTTGGGCCCGGTGACTGATTCTAGACCTGAAATTCGGGGCGGTTACAAGGTTGATTGGCAGCTTTCTACAATAGGGCATGTTTTCAGACCCCGTTTCGCCTTCCCCCCTGTTGCACAACCTCAACCCCGAGCAGCTCGCCGCCGTGACGCTGCCCGCGACCCATGCCCTGATTCTCGCGGGGGCCGGTTCCGGCAAAACCCGCGTGCTCACCACGCGCATCGCCTGGCTGCTGCAGACCAGCCAAGTCTGGCCCAGCGGCATTTTGGCCGTCACCTTCACCAACAAGGCGGCCAAGGAAATGCTGCTGCGCCTCTCAAGCATGCTGCCCATCAACGTGCGCGGCATGTGGATTGGCACTTTTCACGGCCTGTGCAACCGTTTTTTGCGCGCGCATTACCAACTGGCGAATTTGCCGCAGAGCTTTCAGATTCTGGACACGCAGGATCAGCTTTCAGCCATCAAGCGGCTGTGCAAGCAGTTCAAGATCGACGACGAGCGTTTTCCGCCCAAGGATTTGATGCGTTTTATCGCAGGCTGCAAGGAAGACGGCCTGCGCGCCAAAGACGTGCCAGCACACGACGACAACAGCCGCAAAAAGGTGGAAATCTACGATCTCTACGAGCAGCAATGCCAGCGCGAAGGCGTGGTGGATTTCGGCGAGCTGATGCTGCGCAGTTATGAATTGCTGCGCGACAACCCGGCGGTGCGCGAACATTACCAGCGGCGTTTCCGCCACATCCTGATCGACGAGTTTCAGGACACTAATAAATTGCAATACGCCTGGATCAAGATGCTGGCCGGGCAGGGCGACAACGCGGCGCAGGGCGAACACGCCATGCCCGGCGGCTCGGTGGTGGCCGTCGGCGACGATGACCAAAGCATTTACGCCTTTCGCGGCGCACACGTGGGCACCATGGCCGATTTCGTGCGCGAATTCAACGTCACGCAGCAGATCAAGCTGGAGCGCAATTACCGCAGTTTCGGCAACATTCTGGATGCGGCCAACGAACTCATCAGCCACAACAGCAAGCGTCTGGGCAAAAACCTGCGCACCGAAGCTGGCCCCGGCGAGCCGGTGCGGGTGTTTCAGTCGGCCAGCGATTTTGCCGAGGCGCAGTGGTTTGTCGATGAGGTCAAGCAGCTGGTGCGCGATGGTAACGAGCGCAAGGAAATCGAGCTGCTTTACCGCAGCAACGCGCAGAGCCGGGTGATGGAAAGCGCGCTGTTCAATGCCGGGATTCCGTACCGCGTTTATGGCGGCCTGCGCTTTTTCGAGCGGGCTGAAATTAAACACGCGCTGGCGTATTTGCGTCTGCTGGAGAACCCGAACGACGACACCAGCTTCATGCGCGTGGTGAATTTTCCGCCGCGTGGCATCGGGGCGCGCACGCTTGAGCAGTTGCAGGACATCGCCAACGCCTCGGGCTGCTCGCTGCACGACGGCGTGAGCGCGGTGCCGGGCAAGGCGGGCGCGAATCTGGGCGCTTTTGTCGCCAAACTCGACGTGATGCGCGAGCAGACGGTCGGCAGCACGCTGCGCGAAATCATCGAACTGGTGCTGCAGCACAGCGGCCTCGAAGACCATTACAAAGCCGAGCGCGAAGGCCAGGACCGGCT
>CAIYKK010000489.1 GCA_903926695.1 uncultured Burkholderiales bacterium | reverse complement strand
GTTCAGCTGTCCGGCTTTGCCAAATCAACAGCCGAAAAAAACCAGGCTGAAAACATCGCCCGCGACGTGAAAAACGTCAAAAACGTGCGCAACAACATCGTCGTTCGCCCTTAACGTCGTTCACCCTTAGCGCGTATCAGGCCGAAGGAAAAATCAAAAGCGCTTGTCCAGCTACGCGTGGGAGACAGCCAATAGCCAAAATCATCAAGCGTCGCGCCGCAGACAGGCCAAAAAACCGCCCGTCAGGCGCGGCCAATGATGGCGGCGGTGGCCATCAGCTCTTCGAGCAGCGCCAGCGACACCTTGCCCGAAGCCGAATACGGGTCGAGTTCGGCTTTTTCGGAGTATTTGAGCAAGATGGAATGGTTGAGCTTGAGCAGATTCACCGTGCCCATGGTCCAGCCGCCAAAACGGCGCTCGGCGATTTCTTCGTAGTCCAGCAGCACCACGTCCTTGTGGCGCGGGTCGCGCTGGATATGGCCGTACAGCTCGCTCACGGCCATACGACCGCCTTCGATGGCCTGCAGAAAAATTCCGCCGCCGTAGCACAGAATGCCGGTGATGCCGCAGAGCGGGTTGTGCAGGCGGGACTGAACCAAAATCGCATCAATCGCCTCGGCGCTGGTGTCCACCGCGCGGCTGGCATAGAGCAAACGAACCAACATGGTGCGCTCCTTGATTAGCGTGGAATAAGGGCGAGAAACTCGCGGCGCAGGGTCGGGTCTTTCAAAAAAACCCCGCGCATGACGGAGTTGATCATTTTGCTGTCCATGTCTTTGACGCCGCGCCAGGCCATGCAATAGTGGCTCGCTTCCATCACGATGGCCAGGCCGTCGGGCTGGGTTTTTTCCATGATCAGGTTGGCCAGTTGCACCACGGCTTCTTCCTGAATTTGCGGGCGGCCCATCACCCATTCGGCCAGGCGGGCGTATTTGGACAGGCCGATCACGTTCGTGTGCTCGTTCGGCATGACGCCAATCCAGACCTTGCCGATCACCGGGCAAAAGTGGTGCGAGCAGGCGCTGCGCACGGTAATCGGGCCGACGATCATCAACTCATTGAGATGCTCGGCATTGGGAAACTCGGTGATGGTGGGCGCTGACACATAGCGGCCCTTGAACACTTCGTTGAGGTACATCTTGGCCACGCGGCGGGCGGTGTTGCCGGTGTTGTGGTCGCTGGCGGTGTTGATGACCAGGCTGTCGAGCACGCCCTGCATCTTGACCTCGACCTCGTCGAGCAGGCGTTCGAGTTCGCCGGGTTCGATGAACTCGGCGATGTTGTCATTGGCGTGGAAGCGCTTGCGGGCCTGGACCAGCCGCTCGCGAATTTTGACGGAAACAGGCGTGCCCTCGTCGGTGACATCCTGGAGGGGCGTAGGGGATTTCATAAGCATGTTGAATATTACCAGTCAGCCGGAAATGGTATTTCCTGAAAACTTATAAGCTTATCGGCAGTCCGACCTTTTTCACGGCGCCCCAGCGGCTATTTATTCGGTAGCAAAATCTGCACGGCCCGACGGACTCATCACTGCCCGAAGAGCCGCCCGCCATTCCTGCCGTTCTGCGCCTGCCCGCGTTACTGCAGCGCCTGCACGCCGGCGACCAGCCAGCCGCTGCCGCCGCTGCGCGGCTTGGTCATGTTCCAGACTTCGCGGAACGGGCTCGGGCCTGCGGAGGCATCTTCCTTGATCATGCCGGAGAACTCCACGCTGGCCATGTACACATCGCTCAGCTCTTCAATGCCCAGCAACTGCGCGTTGAGCATGACAACTTCCGTTTTGTTGGTCGTGCCACCGGTGTGTGTTTCGCGCTCGGCGAGCTGGGTTTTGATTTGCGCGAGCATCTCGTCGGTCATCATGGCGCGCAGGCTTTGAATGTCCGAGCGGTCCCAGGCGTCCTGCAAGGTGATGAAATTGGTTTTGCAGGCCTTGAGGAAACCCTCGGCGTCGAACCCGGCGGGCACGCCCCAGGTTTGCGATCCTGCCAGTGCGGAGCCAATCATCAAGCCGCCGGGCGCAGGCGCAGCGGCCTCAAAAGCGGTGCCGGTGCGCTCCCAGGGGCGCGCCGAAGCATCGTTTCCGACACTTTCAAGGCTGTAGCTGGCCGGTGTCGCCGCGTTGACGGGGCTGCCAGCGCCCTGAAACGCCAGAGGCGACTGTGCCGACGCGCCGCCCTTGAACTTGCGAATAAGAAAACCGACGACCACCATGATCACCAGCGCCAGCAGGGCAAACATGATGATCTGGCCGAAAACATTGCCCAGGCCCAGCGACGACGCCAGCCAGGCCAGACCAATCCCGGCGGCCAAGCCGCCCAGCATCGCGCCCCACGGTTTTTTCGGTGCCGCAGGCGCGGGCGCTGCGGCAGGCGCGCCCGGTGCCGGTGCGGGCGTTGCAGCAGGCGCACCCGGCGCGGGCGGCGTTGCCTGTCGCTGTGTCACGTTGGACGACTGTTTGCCCATCGAGGCACCGCCGCCCAGGCGCTTGGCATCCGCCGGGCCTGCCGACAGCATCACGCTAATGGCAAACACCGCAGAAAGAATTACGGGCCAGATTTTCATGTTGTCTCCTTTGCTTTATGTCGAATCAATGCAGCTTCAGCACTTGATTCCAACATGCAATGCCACCACCCCGCCCGACATGTTGTGGTAATCCACATGACCAAAGCCGGTATTTTGCATAAGGGTTTTCAACTCTGCCTGACTCGGATGCATGCGGATGGACTCGGCCAAATAGCGGTAACTGTCGGCATCATTGTCAATCAGCTTACCCAAAAATGTCAAGATTTTGAAGGAATACACATCATAACCTTTCTTCAGCAAATCGCCCTGCACCTCGGAAAATTCCAAAATGATCGCCCGGCC
>CAIYKK010000488.1 GCA_903926695.1 uncultured Burkholderiales bacterium | reverse complement strand
GTCCGGCGGCGAATCACAGCGCATCCGGCTGGCTTCGCAAATCGGCAGCGGCTTAACCGGCGTGATGTACGTGCTGGACGAGCCGAGCATCGGCCTGCACCAGCGCGACAACGACCGGCTGATCGGCACGCTGAAACACCTGCGCGACATCGGCAACAGCGTGCTGGTCGTCGAGCACGACGAGGACATGATCCGCGCCGCCGACCACGTCATCGACATGGGGCCGGGCGCGGGCATCCACGGCGGGCGGGTGATGGCGCAGGGCACGTTTGAGGAAGTGCAGGCCAATCCTGATTCGCTGACCGGCCAGTATTTGGCGGGCACACTGAAAATTACCGTACCGACGCGGCGCACGCCGTGGCTGCCGACCGTCAAAACCGAAGAATCCACCGAGAAAAAGAAAGCCCCGCGCTTTGCGCCCAGCCCCGCCGCCGAGCGCCGCGCCGCGCGCGAAGCCGTACACCAAGCCACGCTGGGCGAGATGCAGGCGCTGCGCGTCATCAACGCCAGCGGCCACAATTTAAAAGGCGTCAGCGTGGAATTCCCCGTCGGCCTTTTCACCTGCGTGACCGGCGTGTCCGGCTCGGGCAAATCGACGCTGGTCAACGACACGCTGTACGCCGCCGTGGCGCGCACGCTGTACCGCGCCCACGAAGAACCCGCGCCGCACGAAAGCATCGAGGGCATAGAGCATTTCGACAAGGTGATCAACGTCGATCAGTCGCCGATTGGCCGGACGCCGCGCAGCAACCCGGCGACTTACACCGGCCTGTTTACGCCGATCCGCGAACTGATGGCGGAAATGAACACGGCGCGCGAGCGCGGTTACAGCGCCGGGCGCTTTAGCTTCAACGTCGCGGGCGGGCGCTGCGAAGCCTGCCAGGGCGACGGCGTGGTGAAGGTGGAAATGCACTTTTTGCCCGACGTGTACGTGCCCTGCGACGTGTGCAAAGGCCAGCGCTACAACCGCGAAACGCTGGAAGTGCAGTACAAAGGCAAAAACATCGCGCAAATCCTCGACCTGACGGTGGAAACCGCCGCCGAGTTTTTCAAAGCCGTGCCGGTGATTGCGCGCAAGCTGCACACGCTGCTGGATGTGGGGCTGAGTTACATCAAGCTGGGCCAGGCCGCGACCACGCTGTCAGGCGGCGAGGCGCAGCGCGTGAAACTCGCGCTGGAACTGAGCAAGCGCGACACGGGCCGCACGCTGTACATCCTGGACGAGCCGACGACGGGACTGCACTTTGCCGATATCGATTTGCTGCTCAAAGTGTTGCACCAGTTGCGCGACGCGGGCAACACCATCGTGGTGATTGAACACAACCTGGACGTGATCAAAACCGCCGACTGGCTGATCGACATGGGGCCGGAGGGCGGCGCGGGCGGCGGAATGGTGGTGGGCGTGGGCACGCCGGAGGAGCTGGCGGCGAATCCTGAGAGTTTTACGGGGCGGTATTTGGCGCGGTTGCTGTAGCGCCAAGTTTAAAAACCAACCCGCATGCCCAGCGTCAACCGGCCGCGCGGACCTTCTCGGTGAACTCCGTGCCGCTCGGGCGTTTGCTGATGTATTGCACGGTGCCGCCCGGCGCGCCCGCCAGAGTGGAGTCAAACCCGCCCAGCACCTCAATGGCCTCGACAGTGCTGAGATCACGGGCAAAGCGGCAAAGCGGTAATGGCCTGACGGTTGATGGAAACCCGCGAATGCCCAGACCATTCGACAGGCCAAACGAGCTGCCAATGTCAAGCGTAGCCAGACCCGCTTGCTGCAGCAGGTCTTCAAGGCGGTCTGTGGTGCGCTGGTTGATCTCCTGATTCGATAGCACGATGACATGGCCGATACCGGCGGGTGAATCGTCAAGCCCAGCAGGATTGCGCCATAGACGCTCCGCGCACGGCAGCGCTGCAAGCGCAGGCCGGAGGATTTT
>CAIYKK010000487.1 GCA_903926695.1 uncultured Burkholderiales bacterium | reverse complement strand
GCGCTGGCCGCCGTGATTGGCAACGAGCCGGTGGCCCGCGCCCAGGTGATTAAAAAGCTGTGGGATTACATCAAGGCCGAAGGGCTGCAGGACGCGACGAACAAGCGCGCCATCAACGCCGATGCCAAGCTGCTGGCCGTGTTTGGCCGCGAGCAGGTGACGATGTTTGAGCTGGCCGGGATTGTGGGCAAGCATTTGAGCTGATCCGTTTGGCGGCGTGGCACGATGCCCGCCAGCCGCCAGCCGCCAGCCGCCAGCCGCCAGCCGCCCAAGCCCAGCCAGCCAGCCCAGCCCAGCCCAGCCCAGCGGGATTGGGCCGAGCGGGCGGACTGCAGCTTTCAGGCGGGTTTTTCTTCTGCTGAAATCTCGTCCTGCTGCGCGGGTGGCACTGGCGCAAAGTAGCCCACCAGCAGCAGCAGCGCGCCGACGCCGATAAACGACACGATGCGAAACAGCCCGCCCCGGTCTGCCAGCTCGATCAAAAACAGCTTGAGCACGACCACGCCCAGCAGCGCCGCGCCGCTGGTCCACAGCAGCCGCAGGCGCTGGCGGTGGCCCAGCACCATCGCCGCCACGCCGCCCAGCGCCCAGGTCAGCGACAGCGCGGCCTGCGTCAGCCGCGAGGCGTAGAGCGCTTCAAAGTCCCAGTTCACGCCTGCGTAATGGTGGCAGATGCGTAGCACCGTGCCGGTCAGCAGCGCCAGCAGGCTCAGACCGGCGATGGCTTTCATGCCGCGTGGGGATAAGCGGGCGAACGCGTCTGGCGGCAGGGCGCGCCACCACAGCAGCAGCGTCACCAGCGCCAGCGCCAGGGCTGGCTCCAGCGGGTTGAGCAGCGGCAGGTACGGCAGCGGCGGCGCGTTGCCGGGGCTGATCGCGTTGGTCATCCAGAACCAGCCCAGCAGCCCCAGCGCGACTGGCCCGCCCGCCACTTCTTGATAAGCGTGGCGCAATGCGTTCAGCGGCCAGCGCGCCAGCAGCGCGGGCGAGCGCAGCGCCCACAGCGCCAGCACCGGCATCAGCGCCCAGCCCAGCAGGGGCCAACTGGTGCCTTCGCCGCCGAAGCGGGAAAACTGCCATTCACACTCCCGCATCGCCAGCAGCAGAAAAAACCAGAACCCGACAACGTGCAGCCGCGCCAATCCGCGCTCGCTGACCCAGCGCGTCTGCCCGTGCAACAGCCGCAGGTGCCACAGCGCCGCCGCAGGCCACAGCAGCCATCCCAAATTGCTCGATGGCACATACGGACCCACCGCCTCGGCGCTGCCATAGATCGCCGCCAGCATCAGGCCCGGCAACGTGACCAGCGTGGCGCGGCCCAATTGCGCCCAATTGCGCCAGCGCGCCACACGCCAGGCCAGCGCGGAAGTTCCCAGCCCGATGGTCACGCAGGCCGCAGGCCCGTAGTCAGATAAATCATGGCGCGCCAGCACGGACAGGCTTTCCATCGTCATCGCCAGCAGCCACCAGCTCAATCCGACCAGCACCGGCACCCACAAAGCCAGCGGATTGGCGCACCAGCCGTTGACCCAGCGCCCAGGCCGGGGCTGGCTTGCCAGCGCACGCGCTTCTTCGCGCAGCCAGTCGCCTGCCAGCAGCGCCGTCAGGCCCAGCGCCACCGCCGTCCAGAAGCTCCAATGCGCAAACGCCGGGTGAATCTGGTGATCTGTGACAGCGTGACCAAACAGCACAATGGCGGCGATCACATGCAAACCCCCCGCCAGCGCGGCCAGCGGCCCGTGCGCCACGCGCAGCGCCACCCACAGCGTCGCACACGCCGTCAGCGGCCAGACAAAAGCCGCCTGCTGCAAACTGAGCTGAAACAGCATCGCCAGATGCAGCAGGCTGACGCCGCCGAGCACGGCCACGATGTTGCCCGCCGACCAGTCCGGCGCTTCGCCCCGCGCCTGCGCTGCCCGCTGGGCTTGCGCCATGTTCCACGCGCTGGAGCCGAGCACGCTGAGCGCGATCAGGCTGGCCGCCAGCGCGCCCTGCCCGCCACTGGCGAAAACCTGTTCGCCCGCGCCGCGCTGCAGTGTGGCGACAAAACCGCCAACGGCCAGCGCTTGCATCGCATAAGTGACCGGTGCCAGCGGCACCAAAGCCCAACGCACCGACAGCGCAAAAGCCCCCGAGGCCAGCGCGGCGGTGGCGGCGGCAGCCCACGGCGGCGTCCACCACTGCCACGGCAGCAGCGTGAGCGCGGCCATGCCAACCCACGGCAGGCTCAGGCCCGCCAGCGCTTCCCAGCCGCCGGTGCTGCCAAGCCGGTGGCGACGCTGCAATTGCCACATCGTCAAAGCACCGAGCGCCAGCAGCAGCGGGCCAATCATCGTGCCCTGCAGCAGCGGATGATTTGGCGCTGCGTCCCAACCGGTATCCTGCAGCAGTTTGTAAGCCGCGCCTGCCAGCACCGCCAGCGAAAACGCCCGCGCATAAGGCCGCGACTGGCGCGCACCCAGCCAGTACATGCCCGCCGCCTCAACCGCCCAGGACGCGCCGGTCCAGCGCCCTTCCAGCCCCAGCGGAATCGCCAGCGTGCCAAAAATCACCCCGGCAATCGCATAGGCTTCGGCCAGCAGGCTCAGCCCTTTAGGCTGCGTGCTGAACACGAGGCGCGCCAGCAGCAGGTAAAAACCACTCAGCGCCAGCGCCGACAGCGCCGCGCCGTGTTCCCACGGGCGCATCAGGCCGTATTGCAGGCCGAACGCGGCCATCGGCACGCCAAAGACCAGCGCGCTGTCCACCCGGCCCATCTGGCGCAGCGTGGCAGCGGCGCGGCTGGCCAGCGACTGGTCCGCGTCCATCGGCGCGTCGGCCAGCGTGCGCCGCGCAAACAGCAGCCCGACGGCGGTAAAGAGCAGAAAAAACACGATCAAAAACGGCTCGACAACGCCGAACTGGTCGTCGGTGTACGAGCGCCGCGCCCAGGCGGCGGCCAGCGTGAAGGTGCCAACAAAGCCAATCAAATTGAGCACCCGCCACGCCTTGAACCGGGCAATCAGCACGATGCCGATGTCCAGCACCAGCAAATAGGTGAACAGGCTGACGGGGCGGTTCTCGCCGGTGGCGGCCAGCACGGGCGCGGCAAACCCTTCGAGCACGGCGACGGTGGCCAGCATGGGCGCGTTTTGCAGCACGGCCAG
>CAIYKK010000486.1 GCA_903926695.1 uncultured Burkholderiales bacterium | reverse complement strand
TGGCCGGCCTGCCGGTGCTGCTGGGGCTGACCTTGGCCTTTATCGTGGGCAATCTCGCCCTGCAATACGGCGCGGCCCACCTCGCCGCTGGCACCACGGCCATTGTGATGCTGACCGAAATCCTCTTTGCCAGCGGCTCCTCAGCCGTGCTGGAGGCGGCACAATTCAACTCGCGCATCCTGCTCGGCGGCAGTTTGATTGTGCTGGCCGCGCTGCTGGCAGCGCTGGCACCGTCGGACGAAGAAGTGCCGCCAGACGCCTGATATGGGCGCATGGCTTAGGAATATCTGGCTGGTTTGATCCACCTTTTCAGCCTTTGGCGCTGTGGACCGCGCCATCGGCTTATGCGGCAGCGCGCCGCACATAGCCCACCCGGATCACCCCCCTGTCGGAAAAACCTGACCCCCTGTCAGGCACGGCGACGACCCGCGCTGGTGCCATTGCGCGGCAGGCTGCTTGCACGAAATTGTGGTTTTTAAAAGGAGACACATCATGCGCAAGTTTTATCCCTTGATCGCGGCGGCAGCCGTGGCTGCCTGCGGCGCTGGCGCGCTGGCCCAGATGCCCGCCGGAGCGCCTGCGATGGGCGGCGAAGCGGCGGCGCCCAGCGCGCTGTCCGAAGCCGGGAGCGACTTTTTAAAAGACGCCGCGCAGGCCGTCCAAGGCCAGTTGCAGGCCGCGCAGGTGGCGCTGGCCCGCACCGCCAGCCCGGCAGTCAAAGCCTTCGCCCAGCAAATGATGGGCGACTACACCCGGATCGGCGCGGTGCTGCAGCAGATGGCGCAGGCCAGGGGCGTGGCCCTGCCCGCCGAACTCTCCGTCATGGACACCGGCATGCTGCGCCTGCTCGGCACCACGCCGGGCGCCCAGTTTGACGCCCGCTATCTGGACACCTTCGGCGTTCAGGCGCACCGCCAGAGCGTCGAGCAGTTCCGCCAGGCGCTGCAGAGCACGCCGGACGCGGACGTGGGCCTGCTCGCCCGGCAGGCGCTGCCCGTGCTGGAGCAGCACCTGCAGCGCGCCCAGGAAGTCCAGGCCGCCGCCGCAGGCGCTGCGCCCGCTGCCGTGGCCGAAGGCAGCGCCGCCACCGGCACCGCCGCGTCCAGCCAGTCGCAGGAAGAGCGCGCCGAGGTGGAGGATGCCGTTTTTATCGTCCAGCACATGAAATCCGACCCCGGCGTGACGGCGCTGCTGCAGCAGGCCAAGGGCGTTTTTATTCTCCGCGACTATGGCCGCGCCACGCTGGACGCTGGCGTGCCTAGCGGCCACGGCGTGCTGCTCACGCGCCAGGACAACGGCTTTAGCAACCCGGTGTTTTACAACCTCGGGCGCATCATCGCGGGCACCCAGACGCGTGCGGCGGGCGGCGAGATGGCGCTGCTGCTGATGACGGACAAGGCGGTGCGCGATTTCACCACCTCGGACGCGGACAAAAAATTCTCACTCAGCGCGGATGCGGGCCTGCACATCGTGCCTTATCCCCGGCGCGCCCCGGCGTCTGCGGGCCACGGGCCGGACGTGATTGTCTGGTCCGGCAACAAAGGCGCTTATGCGGGCCGCGCCATCGGCTTGCGTGATCTGGCCTTCGACGCGGATGCCAACCGCGACTACTACGGCCGTGACGGCCTGAACCCCTCGCGTATTCTGGAAGGCAGCGTGCAGACTCCGGGCTACAACGTGCTGGGCATGGTGCTGGAGGTCTGAGCGCCGTTTTTCGGGAAAATCGACGCCGTCTGAGCGGCGCGACACACGCCGGGCGCATGCTCTTACAGCGCCCGGCGTCCTGCTGCGCGCCAGATATCGCCGTGGGGCCATGTTCAAGGTATTACCATTCAAGCCCACGAAACAAGTTTCGTCAGAGAAACTCAATTATTACGGACGCGCCAAGGCTGCACTTGCGCGTCATTTCACCCTCAAGGACACCCATGAAGCGCGTAGATGATTTCCGCCTGAAATTCGGCAAACAAGAACTGGTTCCCATCATCATCGGCGGCATGGGTGTTGACATTTCCACCGCTGAGCTGGCGCTGGAAGCGGCGCGTCTGGGCGGCATTGGCCACATCTCGGACGCGCTGGTGCATGACGTGTCCGACCGACGTTTTGACACCTCGTTCGTCAAGGGCAAGACCAAGTTTTACAAAAGCAACATCGCCAACTCGGACAAGAGTAGCGTTCAGTTTGATCTGGGCGAGCTGGCCGAGGCCACGCGCCTGCACGTCGGTAAAACGATGGAAGCCAAGCGCGGTTCCGGCATGGTGTTTGTCAACGTGATGGAAAAGCTGACGATGAATTCGCCCCGCGACACGCTGCAGGTGCGGCTGAACTCGGCGCTGGACGCGGGCGTGGACGGCATCACGCTGAGCGCCGGGCTGCATTTAGGCTCGTTCGCGCTGATGGCCGAACACCCGCGCTTTCGCGACGCCAAGCTGGGCATCATCGTGTCGTCGGTGCGGGCGCTGCAACTCTTTTTGCGCAAGACGGCGCGGCTGAACCGCCTGCCCGATTTTGTCGTGATTGAAGGCCCGCTGGCGGGCGGCCATCTGGGCTTCGGGCTGGACTGGGCCAAGTACGATTTGGCCACCATCGTGGCTGAAATTGCGGCTTTCCTGAAAACCGAGCAGCTCGACATTCCGCTGATCGCAGCGGGCGGCATTTTTACCGGCACCGACGCGGTGAATTTCCTGCAAAACGGCGCTGCCGCCGTGCAGGTGGCCACGCGCTTCACCGTCGCTGACGAGTGCGGCCTGCCCGCCGAAGACAAGCAGGAATATTTCCGCGCCAGCGAAGCCGACATCATCGTCAACACGATTTCGCCGACCGGCTACCCGATGCGCATGCTGAAGAATTCGCCCGCCATCGGCTCGGGCATTCGGCCCAATTGCGAGTCCTACGGCTACCTGCTGGATACCAACGGCAACTGCGCCTACATCAACGCCTACAACGAACAGCTGGTGATTCACCCGGACGGCAAGAACATCTCGGTGATGGACAAGACCTGCCTGTGTACGCACATGCGCAATTACAACGTCTGGACCTGCGGCAGCCTGACCTATCGCCTGAAAGACACGACGCGGCGCCTGGCCGACGGCTCTTACCAGCCGCTCAGCGCCGAGCACATCTTCCGCGACTACCAGTTCAGCGTCGATAACCAGTTGCTGCTGCCCGAGCAGGAAGTGGTTCACGCACTCTGAAAAGCGCACGCCCGGCCTTCACCCCTGTGGGAGCGTGCTTTTTAAATTGACTGCGGCGTTTAGGTCGCGGTCACGGGTCGTGCTGCAGGCCGGACAAGTCCATTGACGCACCGATTCAGGTGCGTCTGGGCTCAGGGCAGGTACAGCGCCATATCGACAAAACGCACGGTCACGCGGGTGCCGGGCGTCTGCGGATTGCCGGGCAGATCGGCGTCTTCTATCGTGATGGCCGCGCCGTGCTGGTTGACGATTTCCAGCACGATGGCCAGCCCCAGCCCGGAGCCGTCCACATTGGTGCCGAGCGTGCGGTAAAACGGCTGGAACACCAGTTCGCGCTCGGACTCGGCGATGCCCTGCCCCGAGTCTTCGACGATGAGCACCAGCACACCGCTGAACGGGTCGGGCATCAGCCGCAGCGTGACCTGCCCGCCTTCGGGCGTGTAGTTGATGGCGTTGTCCACCAGATTGCGCACCATTTCCTTGAGCAGCGTCGGGTTGCCTTCGAGGTGGGTGCTGGCCTGGCCTGCGTCCGGGCCGTCGTAGCCCAGATCGATTTTTTTGTCGAGCGTGCGCGGCACCGAGTCGGCCATGACTTCGGAGGCGATTTCCACCATGTCCAGCCGGTGCTTGGCCAGGGCGCGGCCTGTGGTTTCGGCCCGCGCCAGCGCTAGCAGTTGATTCACGGTGTGGGTGGCGCGCACGCTGGCCAGGCCGATGTTTTTGAGCGATTTTTTCAGCTCGTCGGCGTTGGTTTCGCGCTGCGCCAGATCGGCCTGCATGCGCAGACCCGCCAGCGGTGTTTTGAGCTGATGCGCCGCGTCGGCCAGAAAGCGCTTTTGCGTCGAGAGCGAGACCGTCAGGCGGCTTAATAAATCGTTGATGGAGGACACCAGCGGCGCGACTTCTTCGGGCACGGCGGTGTCGTCGAGCGGGCTCATGTCGTCGGATTTACGGGCGCGGATGCGCTTTTCGAGCTGGGCCAGCGGCTTGATGCCGCGCACCAGCGCCAGCCACACCAGCAAAACGGCCAGCGGCAGCGTGACAAACTGCGGCACCATCGTGCCTTTGACGATTTCGGTGGCCAGCGTTTTGCGTTTTTCCAGCGTTTCGGCCACCTGCACCAGCACGGGCAGGGGCGCGAGCTTGGCCTCTTTGGCGTCTTTGGTTTCGACCTTGATCCAGGTGTAGGCGACGCGCACGTCTTCGCCGCGCATCGTGTCGAGGCGCAGCTGCACTTCGCTCGTGGTGTGTTTTTCTTCGTCTTCGGGCGGTGCGGGCAGGTCGTACTCGCCGCTGAGGTGTTCGCCGTGTGTGCCCGTCACCTGGTAATAGACCAGATCGGTGTCGTCGGCGCGCAGAATTTCCCGCGCTGGCGCGGTCAGGTTGAACTGAACCTTGTGATCTTTGATGATCAGCAGCTTGGCCAGCGCCTGCACGTTGTATTCGAGCGCTCGGTCAAAGGGCTTGCCCGCAATGTTTTGCGCCACCAGCCAGGTCAGCGCCATGCTGATGGGCCAGAGCAGCAGCAGCGGCGTGAGCATCCAGTCGAGGATTTCGCCGAACAAGCTGCGCCGCTCGCGCTGAAAAAGCCTCAGCGCCACGGTGATGCCAGCGCCAGCACCGCACGCGAAGCGGCCAGCGTGGGGGCCAATGCACGCAGCGCCGGGCCGCCCCAAGCGAGTGCAGCCCCCTCGGGGGGCAGCGCAGCACGCGAAGCGGCAAGCGTGGGGGCGACGTTAGTTGGGGATTTTTTCAAGGCAATAGCCCAGCCCGCGCACGGTGGCGATGCGCACCGGGCCTTTTTCGATCTTTTTGCGCAGCCGGTGGATGTACACCTCGATGGCGTTGTTGCTCACTTCTTCGCCCCACTCGCACAGGCGCTCGACCAATTGGTCTTTGCTGACGAGCCGCCCGGCGCGCTGCAGCAGCACTTCCAGCAGGCCCAACTCGCGCGCCGAGAGTTCCAGCATCTGGCCGTCAATGGTGGCCACGCGGCCGGCCTGGTCGTACACCAGCGGGCCGTGTTTGATGGTGGAGCTGGCCCCGCCCATGCCCCGGCGCACCAGGGCGCGCACCCGCGCTTCGAGCTCTTGCAGCGAAAACGGCTTGGCCATGTAGTCGTCGGCGCCGTAGTCCAGCCCCTTGACGCGCTCTTCGACACTGTCGGCGGCGGTCAAAATCAGCACCGGCAATGTCGAGCCGCGCGCACGCAGGCGCTTGAGCACTTCCAGCCCGTGCATGCGCGGCAAGCCCAGGTCCAGAATCAAGAGATCGAACTCGGTGTTGGTCAGCAGCGCGGCATCGGCTTCGCTGCCGCTGGCCACGTGATCGGCTGCCGCGCCGGAAGCGCGCAGGGTGCGCAGCAGGCCATCGGCCAGCACCTGGTCGTCTTCGGCAATCAAGATACGCATGGGGCTTGTCTCCAGAGATCAAGCGCATCAAGGGATGCGCAATGATGGGTTACTTATTTTGCAAATTCTAGGCGCTTACTGCCGTGCTCAATGGTTACCCATGTCGGCAAGTGTTGGCATTGTGTGCATATTTGCATGCTGATCGCCCGGTAATTCGCCTGAAGGGCAGGATTTCATGGGCTCAAGGCCCGGCATAGGCCTCCAGCCCGAGCGCCACCACGGTGGCCACGTCGCCACCCACGGCCTGGCGAAACTCCTCCTCGGCCTGCGCCACGGCGCAGCGGAAGGCTTCGAGCCAGGCTAAACCGGCTTCGGTGAACACCACGCGGCGCGCACGCCTGTCGTGCGGATCGGCTTCGCGCCGCACCAGCCCCCAGGCTTCGCACTGATTGACCAAGTCGCCCATCGCCTGCTTGCTCATGCCCGCGCTGACCGCCAGATCGGTCAGGCGCGAGCCGCCCACGGCCAGGTGGCGCGTGATGTGGATGTGCGCCGCGCCCACCTGGTCACGCGCCGCCAAATTGGAAAGCGCCAGCGGCACCTCGACATTGCGCGCCATCAGCCAGAGAACACGCTCGTCAAAACGGCGCAGCGCGTGGCCCATGCGCCGCCCCAGATGGGTCAGGCGCCAGCCGGTATCGTCAAAGGCGTGGGCACTGGGCAAATCAGTTTTTTCCATGCCTGAATGCTACTTCATGGGTGGCCAATCGGTCAGGCAAACTGACTAAAAACAGGGTTTACTTCTATCTATACTGCCCTTAAAGTACAGGCCATGCACCCAGTCAAGCGATTGCACCAAGACTGAAAAAGACGTGCATCATTTTTTATCTCATTGATTTTTAAGGAAGTTTTCTCATGGACGCACCGATCAAATCCGCCCCTGCCCTCAACACCGAAAAAGCCAAAGCGCTGGCCGCCGCGCTGGCCCAAATTGAAAAGCAGTTCGGCAAAGGCACCATCATGAAGCTGGGCGCTGGCGAGGTGATTGAAGACATTCAAGTCGTTTCCACCGGTTCGCTGGGCCTCGATATTGCGCTGGGCGTGGGCGGCCTGCCGCGTGGCCGCGTGGTCGAAATCTACGGCCCGGAATCGTCGGGAAAAACCACGCTGACGCTGCAAGTCATTGCCGAAATGCAAAAAATCGGCGGCACCTGCGCTTTTGTCGATGCCGAGCACGCGCTAGATATTCAATATGCGCAAAAGCTGGGTGTCAATCTGCAGGAACTGCTGATTTCCCAGCCCGACACCGGCGAGCAGGCGCTGGAAATCGTCGATTCGCTGACCCGCTCCGGCGCGGTTGATCTGATCGTCATCGACTCGGTGGCCGCGCTCACGCCCAAGGCCGAACTGGAAGGTGAAATGGGCGACTCGCTGCCCGGCATGCAAGCGCGTTTGATGAGCCAGGCGCTGCGCAAGCTGACCGCCACGATCAAAAAAGCCAACTGCATGGTGATTTTTATCAACCAGATTCGCATGAAGATTGGCGTGATGTTCGGCTCGCCCGAAACCACCACCGGCGGCAATGCGCTGAAGTTTTACGCCTCGGTGCGGCTGGACATTCGCCGCATCGGCTCGATCAAAAAGGGCGATGAAGTCATTGGCAATGAAACCCGCGTCAAGGTGGTCAAGAACAAGGTAGCCTCGCCGTTCAAAACCGCCGAGTTCGACATCCTGTACGGCGAAGGCATCAGCCGCCTGGGTGAGGTGCTTGATTTGGGCGTGGCGGGCCACATCGTTGAAAAGTCCGGTGCCTGGTACGCCTACAAGGGCGAAAAAATCGGCCAAGGCCGCGACAACTCGCGCGAATTCCTGAAAGAAAACCCGGCGCTGGCGATGGAGATTGAAAACAAGGTGCGCGAATCGTTGGGCGTTCCGCTGCTGCCGCCGGTCGCAGGCGCCAGCGAAGCGCCCGCCGCCAAGCCCGAAAAACCCGAAAAGGCTGAAAAAGCCGGTAAATCGGCCTCTGCCGCCGCAGCCTGAGACCCAGCGCAATGCCCGATCAGCCGCCAGCCAAACCGGTAGCGCGTGCGGGCTTTGGCCTGTCGCTCAAGGGCCGCGCCCTGCGCTACCTGGCGGGGCGCGAGCATTCCCGCACCGAACTGGAGCGCAAACTGCGCGCCCACGAGGAAGAGCCCGGCCAGCTCGCGCAGGTGCTCGATGAATTGCAGGCCAAGGATTTCATCAGCGAAACGCGGGTGGTGGCGTCGGTGATCAACCGGCGCGCCGGGCGCTTCGGCGCAGCACGCATCCGCCACGAGCTGCAGACGAAAGGGCTGGGCGCGCAGGCCGTGGCCGAGGCGGTGGACAGCCTCAAGGCCAGCGAACTGGAGCGCGCCCGCGCAGTCTGGCGCAAAAAGTTTGACCAGCCCGCAGCGGACCCCGCCGGGCGCGCCAAACAGATGCGGTTTTTAGCCGCGCGAGGTTTTAGCGGCGAAGTGATCCGCAAGGTCACCGGGGAGTCGCTGAAGGCCGGTTTTTGCCGCGATGATTTTATGGATGACCCTCCCCAAGCGACAAGCCCCGGCATTTATGCCGGGGTCTGAGCGCCTACGCGTCGATAGCCTGCTGCTGGATGTACTGCCTGAGTATTTCAATCGGCGCGCCCCCACACGATGCGGCAAAGTAGCTTGGCGACCACAGCACGCCACGACGTTTTAGCCAAGGGTGGAAATCTCCATATTCTTTTCGCATCAACCGGCTGGA
>CAIYKK010000485.1 GCA_903926695.1 uncultured Burkholderiales bacterium | reverse complement strand
TCCAGTGTGGCGATGAACTGGCCCGCTTCAAGCAGGCTGTCGTGGGTGCCGGTGTCCAGCCACGCATAGCCGCGCTTCATGATTTGCACCGTGAGCTGGCCCTGGTCCAGATAGGCTTGGTTGACGGCGGTGATTTCCAGCTCGCCGCGTGGGCTGGGCTTGACGGCCTTGGCAATGTCCACGACCTGGTTGTCGTAAAAATACAGCCCGGTGACGGCGTAGTTGCTTTTCGGATTGAGCGGCTTTTCTTCGATGCTGCAGGCTTTGCCCGCGCCATCAAAGGCGACAACGCCGTAGCGCTCGGGATCCTGCACATGGTAGGCAAACACGCTGGCACCGCTGGTCTGCGCATCGGCTTGGGCCAGCAGCGGCGCAAAATCGTGGCCGTGGAAGATGTTGTCGCCCAGCACCAAGGCGCTGGGATGGTTGCCGATAAAGTCCTCGCCAATCAGGAAAGCCTGCGCCAGACCGTCCGGGCTGGCCTGCACGGCGTATTGCAAATTCATGCCCCACTGGCTGCCATCGCCCAGCAGTTGCTCAAAACGCGGCGTGTCCTGCGGCGTGCTGATGATGAGCACATCACGGATGCCCGCCAGCATCAACGTGGACAGCGGGTAATAAATCATCGGCTTGTCATAGACGGGCAGCAACTGCTTGCTGATGGCCAGCGTGGCCGGATGCAGCCGGGTGCCGGAGCCGCCCGCGAGGATGATGCCCTTGCGGGACGTTGTCGGTGTTGTCATGGTGTAAAAATTTTTGGACTCAAATGATCTCGGCCAGCATGCGGTTTACGCCCTGCTGCCAATCGGGCAGCGTCAGGCCAAATGCCGCTTGCAGCCGCGCCGTGTCCAGGCGGGAATTGTGCGGGCGTTTGGCGGGCGTGGGAAATGCGCTGGTGGCAACAGGCGTAATTTCCTGCGCTTTTATATGCAGCGCGGGCTGCAGGCTTTGGGCGTGGCTGATGACATGGCTGGCGTAGCCGTGCCAAGTGGTGTGGCCGCTGGCGGCCAGATGGTACAGCCCGGCGTCTTCCGGGCGCTGCAGCACTTGGCGCAGCGCGTGGGCGGTGACATCGGCAATCAGCTCCGCGCCGGTGGGCGCGCCGTGCTGGTCGTCGATCACCGTCAGGCGTTCGCGCTCCTGCGCCAGGCGCAGCATGGTTTTGGCAAAGTTGCCGCCGCGCGCGGCATAGACCCAGCTGGTTCTGAAAATCAAATGGCGCGGGCAGGCGGCTTGAATCAAGCGCTCGCCTTCGAGCTTGGCGCGGCCATAAACGCTGAGCGGCGCGGGCGTGTCGGTTTCCCGCCAAGGCCGCTCGCCGCTGCCGTCAAACACGTAGTCGGTGGAGTAATGCACCAGCCACGCGCCCAGTTTGGCCGCTTCCTGCGCCAGCACGCCGGGCGCGGTGGCGTTGATCAGGCGAGTCAGTTCTGGCTCGCTTTCGGCTTTGTCCACGGCGGTGTGGGCGGCGGCATTGACGATGATGTCCGGGCGCAGCGTTTGCACGGTTTCGGCCAAACCGGACAGATTCGTCAAGTCGCCGCAGAAATGCTCGCTGCGGCGGTCGAGCGCGATCAGCTCGCCCAGCGGGGCCAAGCTGCGCTGCAGTTCCCAGCCAAGCTGGCCGTTTTTGCCGAGAAGCAAGATTTTCATGATGCGGCGTACTGGGTTTGCACCCAGTCGCGGTAAGCGCCGCTTTGCACATGGGCGACCCACTCGGGGTTGGCCAAATACCCCTGCACCGTTTTGCGGATACCGCTGTCAAACGTCTCGGCGGGCCGCCAGCCCAGTTCGCGCTCGATTTTGCTGGCGTCGATGGCGTAGCGCCGGTCGTGGCCGGGGCGGTCTTTGACGTAGCTGATCTGGGCGCTGTAGGGCGCGCCATCGGCTCGGGGGCGCAGCTCGTCGAGCAGGGCGCAAACGGTCTGGACGATTTCGATATTGGGCTTTTCGTTCCAGCCGCCGATGTTGTAGGTTTCGCCGGGCACGCCCGCTTCAAGCACGCGGCGGATGGCGCTGCAGTGGTCTTTGACGTAGAGCCAGTCGCGCACCTGCATGCCGTCGCCGTACACCGGCAGCGGTTTGCCCGCAAGCGCGTTGACGATCATCAGCGGGATGAGTTTTTCGGGGAAGTGGTATGGGCCGTAGTTATTAGAGCAATTGGTCGTCAGCACCGGCAGGCCGTAGGTGTGGTGGTAAGCGCGCACCAGATGGTCGCTGGCGGCCTTGCTGGCGCTGTACGGGCTGTTGGGCTCGTAACGGTGGGTTTCTGTGAAAGCCGGATCGTCTTTGGACAGGCTGCCATAGACTTCGTCGGTCGAGACGTGCAGCAGGCGAAAAGCCGATTTTTCGTCCGCAGGCAGGCTGCCCCAGTAAGCGCGCACGGCTTCGAGGAGCCGGAACGTGCCCACAATGTTGGTCTGGATAAAGTCTTCCGGGCTGTGGATGGAGCGGTCCACATGGCTTTCGGCAGCAAAGTTGAGCACGGCGCGGGGCTGGTGCTCGGCCAGCAGGCGAGTCACCAGCGCGCTGTCGCCGATGTCGCCTTGCACGAAGGTGTGGCGCGCATCGCCCTGCAGGGAGGCCAGGCTCTCCAGGTTGCCCGCGTAGGTCAGCTTGTCGAGGTTGACAATGGCTTCGCCCGGCTGCGCCAGCCAGTCGAGGACAAAATTGGCGCCGATAAAACCAGCCGCACCGGTGATAAGAAGGGTCATAAAGTTAGCAATTACTCGGCAAACGCCGCTGGGTGATTGAGAGGGTTGGGATGGGCGAAACAGGTGGCTTGGCCCCACGCTCAATGCCGTCTGCACCAAGGAGTTTATTTCAACCCAAGGCACTGGCGAATACGCGCCACTTTTTCCAGCGCTGGCGCATTGGTCAGCGTTGTGCGAAATGTCTGCCGCATGAAGACAGCCAGCAGCAGCGCCACCCCGGCGGCCAGCGCGGCGGCCAAGGCAATCAGGCCTTTTTGGGGCTGGCTGGGTTCTTCGGGCAAGGTGGGCGGCTGCAGCAACTGAGCCTCGCTCAGGCCTTCGAGCTGGGACTCTAGCGTGCTGATCTGGGTTTGCGCCGCGCCGGTTGCGTTGAGCAGTTCGGCAAAGCCACGCGCCACCTCGGCGGCGGCGCCAGCACCCGAGCCATTGGATTCGAGGTGTTTGAGCAGATTGGCAGCCGCAGCCTGGGCACTCTTGAGCCGGGCCTGGGCTTCAACGAGCTGGGTCTCAAGCCGCGTCCTGGCCGTCCCCTTGGGGCGGCTTTCCTCGTAGCTCTGATGCAGGAGCGCACTGGCAAGGGCTTGGGACTGCTGCGCCGTCGGGGCCGAGACAGTCAGCGTCAGCAGCTTGTCGCCCCGGCCAATAGCCGTCTTGATTTGCGCCCTGAGCTGGCGGCGGGCGCCCTCAAGCATCCCGTCTCTGGACAGCCCCAAGGCGGTAATCACCGGGTCCAGCACGGCGGCAGTGAGCATCAGGCTGGCCGCAGACTGATCAGCCTGCAAAATCGAAATGCTTTGGTAGGTGGGCGGCAGCATAAAACTCAAACCGAATGCGCATAAACCCGCTATCAGCGGCCCGATGACAAGCAGTTTGATGTTTTCCGCCAAAGTCACCAGAAGATCGAGCAGGCCAGCCTCGGACTGCATGCCGGAGAATCTGCTTTGCATTTCTTTCATTTTTATGTCCACGTTGACACTCTCCCAAACTCTGTACCTTAAAAGAGGATCCCCACAGAACTGGCCATGACAGAGGAAAAATTCCACGACGTAACAACCTTTACGATTTTGAGGATGTATTGGTGTACATCAAAAAGGTTAACCCTGACTGCGTCCGTCAGATGTACTCATAGTTTTTATCCTGATGGAGGCGAGGTAACAAAATTACTTTTTGTTACGTATAACTTTTAAATCATCAAAATAAATTGTCTAAATATTATTAGAATGCCTTACGGTCATCAAGGTCAAAGTCATTGAGTGATCTATACAGAATTTGTTATACTTCACACCAGCTTGATCCCGTATTAAAGCCAAATAACACCTAATTTCACAAGGAAACTACTCATGTCAAACGTTAGTGCACTGCAACAAAAACTCAATGAAGCCGAGGCCGTTGCTCACGATCTGCGCAAACAGCTGGAAACAGAGCGCAAAGGCGAGCGCACGCAAGCCGTCACAGCGATCAAGGAATTAATTAAAACCCACGACCTGACAGCGGCAGACCTGGGCTTTTTGGGCAAGGGCGCAGCCAAGCGGACCACCGGCGACAAGCGCAACGTGGTTGCCCCGAAATACCAGGATCCTGACAGCGGAAAAACCTGGACCGGTCGCGGCAAGTCCCCTTCCTGGCTGAGCGCCCAGCTGGCAGCAGGCCGCAGCAAGCAGGATTTCCTGATTCAACATTAACGCGACTGCAACTTTCAAAGTAAAGCCAGGCCATTAAGACCTCTGCAGCCCAAGAGCATGCAGTGAATGGATGGTAGATTCATGTGGACGAGCGCAGTGTGCTCGTCCACATTGTCTTCAAACAGAGCAGCAAGTCTTCGACAGCGACCATTGCGTGGTTTTTCCTGATTTTGCGGGCGCTGGCTATTTGGGCGTGGACTCTCTACATCTACTGGATCAAGAACTGACCGAGTACAACACCGGCCTGATCACACGGAGCGAGGTGATGTCCCGGATAGATATACAGCAAACGGCGCAGCTGGCGTAAAGTGCATTTGGCGCTGGACGCGAAAATCGCGCATGTGTGCCATGCTGATGACACACCGCGATGTGGATTCCCAAGGCTCTGTGTGGGCGTGTGCCTATCGACTCGCTTTGTTCTGTGGCTTGAATCGATAAAGTCGAATTGAACAGGACGCTCAAAACCGCTCGTAAGGCATCAAATAGCGCCACTGCCCAGGCGGCAACTGGCTCAGCGGAATGCGGCCCACACGCAGCCGTTTCATCGCCGTGATGGTCAGTCCGACGCTTTCGCACATGTAGGCGATCTGCCCCGGCACCTCGCCCTTGAGGGCAAAACGCAGCCGCGTTTCGCTCTGCCAACTGACCTTGGCGGGCGGCAGCAGCGCGCCCTGGTAGGTAAACCCGTGGTCAATGCGGTTCAGGCGCTCCAGGCCGCCGGGCTTGATCTCGCCCGTCACTTCAACCACAACTTCGTGCTCCAGCACCCTGGCGTCTTCGCGCAGCTTGCGCGTCACGCGCCAGTCGGTGGTGAACACCACCAGGCCGCTGGCCGGCGTGGCCAGCGGCGTCACCAGCTCGGCACTCGAAAAATGCTTTTTCAGCGGCCGGATGCCCGAGCGGTCTGACGCCCAGCGGTTCGATACCGTCAGCAGCTCGTCAGAGTCCTGCACCTCAGCAGCTTTGCCATTTTGAGGGGGATAGAATTTTTTCTGGCCCGCAGGCTTGTGCAGCAGCAGCGTGACCGGCGTGAGCGCCAGCAAGCTGGCGTCGGGCGAGAGCGCAATCGTCTGGTTCGCAACGCGAAATTGTGGTTCCTCCACCACCACGCCATCGACGCTGACCCAGCCGCCTTCGATGTACTGCTCAGCCTCGCGGCGCGAGCAGGCCAGCATTTCAGCCAGGCGCTTGGCAAGGCGTACTGAATCGTTCATGGCAGTGCCCTTCCCGATAAGACGGATTGAAATAAATCTTTTCTGCTTTTTAACAAAAAGCTGCAAAAACCTAAGCTCATGAATATAGCCATCAAAAAAACCTTATAAAAAATTTGCCATCTGCAGACATTGACATCCTCCCCCGCCTGAAGGGGGGATTCCTACGGCGCTGGACATGAGTTGCCTCTTGCCTGGTCGCTTCGGTGGGTTCCTGCTTCGCTGAGGCTGGTTTCGCCCTGCGCTTGCGCGCAAGGCCAGAGCCGTCCTCTCCACAGGCTGCAACGCGGTATCCCCGCGCCAATATATTCATTGCGCCGACTACGTCGGCGTTGTTTTTGTAGCCGCAATCGACGCACTCGAATTGGGCTTGTGTTTTCCGGTTTGCTTTGGCGATGTGGCCGCAGCATGGGCAGGTTTGACTGGTGTACTGCGGCGGCACGGCTATCAATATTCCGCCTTGCCACTCCAGTTTGTAGTCCAGTTGCCGCCGGAACTCAAGCCAGCCTTGATCGAGAATGGCTTTGTTCAACCCGGACTTCGCGGCGACGTTCTTGCCCGGTTTTGCTGCATTGCCCGCTGCTGACTGGCTCATGTTTTTGATCTGCAAATCTTCGACG
>CAIYKK010000484.1 GCA_903926695.1 uncultured Burkholderiales bacterium | reverse complement strand
CCCGGCTGCCCGCCCAGCAGCGAGAGCATGCGCGTCTGCACATATTCTTTGCTCTGATCTTCAAGCGCCTTGGGCAGCGGCCCTTTCAGATCGGCGGTGGCGCTCTTGCGCGACATTTCCGAGCTGTCGTAGCGCTGCACCTTGCGGAACCACGCAATGATGTCGGCGTCGCTCTTGAGTTGCAAATCGCCCACTTTGCCTGACGTGCCCGCCTGCAAGCCCTTGACCTGCAGCGCCGCTTCCACATTGCGCAGCGTCACCGGCAGCAGCGCCACACCGCTGGGTTCGGCAAAACGCTCGACGATGCCAAACGGCGAGGCGGCAAACTTCGCCAGCGGCGGCATGCCGCTGGTCTTGACCTTGAGCGGAAATTTCTCGGCATTGGCCAGCGGACGGCCCGAAGCGTCCTTGAAATCCTTGGGCAGCACGATGGTGAACTGCGCCTGCTCGGCAAACACCTGCTTGAAGTTCACGCTGCTAACCAGATTGCCCTCGCCGCTTTCTGAGTCAAACACTGGCTTGAAACTGTCCTTGTCCGATGTCAGCCGAATCGCCTCGGCCAACTCGCGCGGCACGACGGTGTTGAAATTCAGCGTCAGCGGGCGAATCGGCAGACAGTTCGCCTGGGCGTTTTCGCGCTCGCAGCTAAAGCTGGCCAAAAACGGCTTGCGCACCTGAAATTCAAAGCGCTTTTCGACCGAATTGGCGATACCGCTGGGCGTGCTCACGCCCTTGCCATAAACGATTTGCACCTTGCTGGCAGGCGTCAAGCGCCGGTTGCACGCCAGCGTGACAAACTTCAGCGGCTCTTTGACGGCAGCCTTGTCGCTGCGATGCGACTTGAGCAGCGCCTCGCGCTCCTTGCCCTCGATCAGCTTGACCGGCACTCGCTCGCCCAGGCCGTCCACGGCGCACCAGACGCTTTTGCTGATGCTTTGCAGCGTGGCCGCGCCGTTGAGTTCGAGCAGGAAATACTGGTCTTCGTCGATGGACTCGCTGCCCTCGCCGGGCGTGATGTCGCGCACAAACGGCCCGCCGGAGTTGAACTTGAACGCGGTGCGCCCGCTCAGCGGCTGGCCCTTGGCGTCCTTGAAACCCGGCGTCGCCTGCACGCTGCAGCTCACGCCCGGCGGCAGGTCGTTTTCCAGATCAAACGACCATTCGCGCTCGCTGACCCAGCGGCCCGTGCCTTTGGCGGCAGCGGCGTCGGTGCAGCTCAGGCGCAGCGGCGCGGGCGCTTTGGGGTCGCCAAAGTTCACGGCGGGCGCGTCGAACTTGGCGACGATCTGGCGGATTTCGGCGATTTCGCCCTGCGGCGAGAGGCTGGTGATTTGCAGCGCCTGCGCCTGCAGCGCGCCAGCGGCTGCCAGTACAGCAATTATTTTGTGAATGAAGCGGGCCACGGTTTCTCCTGGACAAGGAGGTAAAGCGTAGCCGATGAGTCTGTCAAATCAAGGGGGCGCGGGAAAAATTTCTTGCGTCAGGCTTCAGGTGCCCTCATGCCGCACAGGTGCAAGCGATGATGGTCAACGCTAATCGCGGTGAAACTCAAATAATTTATGGAGCTTTAATTTTCCAGAAACATGATTATTCTTTTCATATTCAAGAAATCCTGCATAATTTGGTAAATTATGACGCAACATCAGGAGTAAATTAGTGAGGTCTGTTGTGCATCTGCGTGGATTTAATTTGAGATTGTAAATTTTGAACTGGCTTTTTTCATTGGGTGTGTAGATTCTTTCAAATGCATCTTCAAAAATTGTTTCTGGAGGTTCTTTTGCTATCGTGTAAGTTGTTTTGCAATACGTTTTGTCGCCTGATTGGCTGCCGCCCCACATAATAACGTGGTCGGTGATGAGTACGTTTCCATAGATGGCAAGCGATGCGCCGCCGCCGCCGTTCCACAGTCCCTTTAAATCTTTATTTTCTGAGCTTAGCGATTTGTTGGGATGCCCGTCAATGATGGCTGCAAGTTCATGCATTCGGTGGGAGGTGCTTTCTGTGACGCAAGCTACGTCTTTGCAAGCGGCTCGTTTCTTTGCCCATTGGCGCTGACTTTCTTTCAGTGCGGGTGAATTTTTTGTGAAAACCAAAGCAAATTCATAAATCAAAGATTGCGTGTAATCAAGTTCTAATGGCGCTCCATCTCCAATAAAACCGCGTTTGCACATTGTTTTTAATACAGGGCCGGGTGTTTTTGGACAGTATCCAGTGGGCCAGGCCATTGCTGTTGGGGGTATAAAAGACAACAGAATGCCCGCAACAAGAATTATTTTGTTTGGGTGCGAGTTTATTTTTTTGTTTAACATTGATTTTCTCCCGTTTTGTGTGTGTTAAGACAACAATTTGATGCCGTCTGTCTGCTTTGAATTAAATATGCTGGCAAATTGGTTTCACGGATTTTTTGTTGAGCTGATAAATTTTTCGTTTATTGCGTTTGTACTTTTCGTTTTCCGAAGTTTCGCCTACGATGATGTAAACGGAATTCTTAATTCGACCCAGGAAAAAACGCTCTTCTTCCAACTCCAATTGTTTGCCTGTAGAGAGTTTGACGGATAAAAAGCAAGTTG
>CAIYKK010000483.1 GCA_903926695.1 uncultured Burkholderiales bacterium | reverse complement strand
GCCGCAATTCGAGCAGACCTGGGTGCTAAACGCTTCATTCACTTCTTCAAACCACGCGCCATGCTTAACAGCCTTGTACGCCAGTTGAGTTCTGAAGGACGACCAGCCCGCATCCAAAACAGACTTCGCCATGCTGGTCTTGGCAAGTCCGGCGGCGTGTACGTTGCCCACCGCGATGTAATCAAACTGTTTGACAAGACGCGTCGAGAGTTTGTGGTGAAAGTTGCTGCGGCGGTTTGCCACCTTGGCGTGAATCGCTTTCACCCGTTTTTTCTTGCCCGCCCGCTGCGCCACGGCCAGCGCGACCTCGGCGTCGCGGTAAATGCGCTGCGCTTTAATCTTCTTGCCAGTGGACAGCGTGGCGAAGTCTTTCAAGCCAAGGTCAATGCCGACACCTTTAACCGGCTGGCGCACTTCAGCCGCGCAAGCCACGTCAATGACGATATTCAAAAACCAGTTGCCCCGGCTGTCGCGGGAAAAGTTGCTGCCATCCTTGATTTTCCCTTCGGGCAGCGTCCGGCTGTGAAAGACGCGGAAAGTGTTGCCCGCAAAGCGGAAGGCATTGCCCTCGCGCTTCAGTTCTCGGCCTTTGAACGGCACCCAACCGAGCGACTTTTTGCCCCGATAACGCAGGTAAGGCCGCTTTTTCTGACTGCGCGATTTGGCGTATTGCTCGCACACGGCGTTGACAGTGCCCGAGTGCAGGCCAAGCTCTTTGCTGCTGCCAGCGGTGAGTTTGTTCAAATCAAAGCCGCTGTGCCAAGGCCGTCCAAAACGCAAAGCGTCTTTCTGCCGGTCATTGCAGTAGTTCCAGACGAAATTGCAGGCCCGGCTTTGCTGATTCAGCAAGCCGTTGAGCGATTTCACCCGGTAGCGATAGACCAAAATCATGCCGGACATATTACTCGTGGTTCGTCATCGAAAACAAGCCCGAACGCTTTGCGTTCGCCCTCTACCTCCCCGGCCTGAAGGCCGGGGTTTCTCGGGAACTCTGATGAGTTTTTTTGCCGTTTTGTTTGCCCTCATCCTTGAACAGGCCCGGCCGCTGGCGCGTGGCAACTGGGTTCATGCCGTTTTGCAACGCTGGGCGCGCTGGGCGCGGCGCAGTCTGGACGCGGGCAAACCGCGCCACGGCTGGCTCGCCTGGACCTGCGCGGTGCTTTTTCCCACGCTGGTCACGGCGCTGGTTCACTGGCTGCTGTGGCAGTTTAATGTGCTACTGGCCTTTGCCTGGAGCGTGGTGATTTTGTATGTCACGCTGGGTTTTCGCCAGTTCAGCCACTATTTCACCGACATCCGCGACGCGCTCGACGACGGCAACGAAGAAACGGCGCGCGAGCTGCTGGCCCAGTGGCGTCAGGTCGATGCCAGCGAACTGCCGCGCAGCGAAATCGTGCGCCACGTCATTGAATATTCCGTCGTGGCTGCGCACCGTCATGTGTTTGGCGTGCTGGGCTGGTTTTCGGTGCTGGCCGCGCTGGGGCTGGGACCGGCGGGCGCCGTGCTTTACCGGATGAGCGAGTTTGTGGCGCGCTACTGGACCTACAGCAAGAGCGCCCCCGGCGACAGCGCCAGCCCGGCCTTGCAGCAGGTCGCCACCCAGACGTGGGGCATGATTGATTTTGTGCCTGCGCGTCTCACGTCTCTCGGGTTTGCGGTGGTAGGCAGTTTTGAAGACGCCATCGACGCCTGGCGCAACTACAGCCAGCGCTTCCCGGACGAGATGGCGGCGGCCACGGCCAAGCGCAATGACGGCATCATCGTGGCCGCCACCTCCGGCGCGGTCAATGTCCGGCTGGGCGGTCAGACGCTCAAGCCCGCGTCGTCCTTGTTGGGCGCACAGGAGTTTCAGGCCAGCGACGCCCAAAACCTGAATATGACCGACTCGACACCGGGCCGCGAGCCTGAAGTGGCGCACCTGCGCAGCGTCGTCGGGCTGGTCTGGCGCTCGGTGGTGCTGTGGATGGTGCTGCTGGCGCTGCTGACGCTGGCGCGTTTATTGGGCTGAGATGACGGCTGAATCAGCCTTATTTCATCAATACCGCGTCTGTGACAGCTCTTCAAACAGCTCGCCGTAGAGCCGGTAGCGGTTGGGGCCGATGCTGCTCGGATGCTCTTTTGAATTGACCTCAGCAATCACGCCGCAGCCCGGCTCATGCAGATGGGTGCAGTTGTAGAACTTGCAGTTCTGCGCATGTTTCTTGAAGTCGGGCATGTAATTGGCCAGCTGCATCGGCTCGATGTGGTGCAGGCCGAACTCCTGAAAACCGGGCGAGTCGATCAGCGCGGTGGTCCGCTCTTGATCCACCCAGTACAGCGTGGTGCTGGTGGTCGTGTGTTTGCCCGAGTTCAGCGCCTGCGAGATTTCCGCAGTCAGCACCTTGGCTTGCGGCACCAGCAGGTTGGTCAAGCTGCTTTTACCCGCGCCCGAGGGGCCGAGTACCAGTGTTTTTTTGCCGCGCAGCAGGGCTTGCAGCGCCGCCGTTTGCGCCTCATCGGCGGGGACGTTGTCCGCCTTGGGTTTGATCGCCAGCGGCAGCATTTGGTAGCCCATGACGCGGTAAGGCGCGAGTTTGGCCCAGGCGCGGCCAAAGGGTTCGGCCAAATCGCTTTTGTTCAGTGCAATGATGGGTTTGATGTGCTCGGCTTCGGCGGCAATCAAGGCACGCGTGAGCTGGCTTTCCGAAAACTCCGGCTCGGCGGCAATCAGGATCAAGACCTGATCGAGGTTGGCGGCAAAAGACTTGGTGCGCATCTCGTCCTGCCGGTAAAACAGGTTGCTGCGCTCTTCGATTTTTTCAATCGTGCCTTCGTCCTGCGAAGGTAGCCAGCGGATGCGGTCGCCCACGACAACCTGGCTTTTTTTGCCGCGCGGATGGCAAATCACGCGCTGGCCCGATTCGGTTTCCACCAGCACATGGCGGCCAAAACCGGCCACGACCAAGCCCGCTTGCGTTCCCGCCACTGGCGCGGCGCTGGGGCGTCCGTTGCGTACTGGCCGGCTCATGCCAGCAGCGCGTCAACGTGGGACGCGCAAAAAAAGTCGGTCATTGAAATGC
>CAIYKK010000482.1 GCA_903926695.1 uncultured Burkholderiales bacterium | reverse complement strand
GCAAACGGAGAGCAACTTCGCTGGCTACTCGTCCGAGGACCTTGTCGGTCGCGTCAATCACAAACCACTCGTGCGTCACATCAGCGGGTTTTGCGCTGAAGGTTTTCATGAGTTTTATCTTTAAAAGAAGGGTTTGTCGGGTTCTTTTCCACGGTCGGCGTTCCTCTGGTGAGAACCTCTTAGGTGGTAATTTGCTTGTCAAAGCCTTTGCAAGCCTCCATCAGCAACTCTGTCGCGGAACCACTGTGCGCTGCAGAGCCGTAGATTATATGAAGGATCAGGGGATGGCGTCAATTTTTCATGGCTGCGCCAGAAGCGGGAGCGATTGGCCGCGCAAATACCGGCTCAAATTTGACCTGAACTTGGAGCAACTCGGGGGTTGATTGCCGCCGCCGAGCCGATGCCCGTCCCGTCGCCTGCTACCATCAAACCATGTTTTCTTACCGACACGCCTTCCACGCAGGCAACCATGCCGACGTTCTCAAGCACACATGCCTGATTGCGTTGATGAAATACCTGACCCAAAAAGACACGGCCCTGACCGTGATCGACACCCACGCCGGTGCCGGCCTGTACCGCCTCGACGGCGACTACACCGAAACCAGCGGCGAAGCCAGCGAGGGCATTCTCAAACTCCTCACGGCGGCCCAAACCGCCCAGACGCAGCCGCCAGCGGCTGCAGGCAAAAAGGCCGCGCCAGCCAACGCGACGGCCACCACTGCCGCAGCCAGAACCGCGCCCGCCAAAGCAGAGGCCAGCGCCAAAGCTGCCCCAGCCAAGACCGACACGGCGGCCAAGAACAGCGCCGCTCCTGACGCCAGCGCTGCCAGCGCTTACCCCTGGGCCAGCGCGCTGCAGGATTACCTGGACGTTCTGCGCAAGCTAAACCCGCATTTCGCCCAGACCGGCGACCCGGCGCATCTGAAGATTTATCCCGGCTCGCCGTTTATCGAGCAGCAGTTCCTGAGCGGACGCGATAAATTAAAACTATTCGAGCTGCACCCGACCGACTTCAAATCGCTCTCGGGCAACATCGCCCAGCTCGGCGTCGGGCGTCAGGTGGCCGTAGCGCGTGAAGACGGTTTTGAGGGGCTGAAAACCTTTTTGCCCCCGCCCGCACGCCGCGCCTTCGTGCTGTGCGACCCGAGCTACGAAATGAAAACCGATTACCTGCGCGTGTCCGCCTGCGTGGCCGATTCGCTCAAGCGTTTTGCGACCGGCACTTACGCGGTCTGGTACCCGATCATTCCGCGCCCCGAGGCGCACGACCTGCCGCGCAAGCTCAAAACGCTGGCCGTGAAATCCGGGCGCAGCTGGCTGCACGCCACGTTGACCGTCAAGTCCAGCAAGCTGATTACCGACACCGAAGGCGAAGTGATTCGCCCCGGCCTGCCCGCCAGCGGCATGTTCATCATCAACCCGCCGCACACGCTCAAGGCTGAACTGAACGCGGCGCTGCCGCAAATGGTCGCCCTGCTTGGCCAGGACCGCAACGCCGGGTTCACGCTAGAGCACGGGGGCTGAAACTGGCCAGCGCGGGCAGGCAGCGCCGCTGAGGCGCACCAGCCCGCCGCAGCGGCGCCGGAAGCGCCCCTGGCTGCCGCCTTTTTGGCCAGCGGTCAGTGGTGCTTTTTCTTGGCAGCGGCGTCCTTGTGGCTGCCGTGCGATTTGGCGCCGTCCTTCGCCGCGTGAGCTTTGGCGCTGTCCTTGGACTTGTGCGCCTTCGCACCGTCTTTGGACTTGTGCGCCTTGGTTTTGCTGTGGCGGTCGCCCTTGGCCGGGGCGCTGTCTGGCGCTTTTACCCTGGATTTGCGCTCAGGCGCGCTTTCTTCGGTATCTTCAAGCGCGGCGCCATCGGCCACATTGAGCGAAACTTCGGTCACGCCTGCACCGTTGACGAGGCCCAGCGCCTCGGCGGCGGCCTGGCTCACGTCGATCACGCGGCCCGGCGCAAACGGCCCCCGGTCGTTGATGCGCACATTGACTTCGCGCCCCAAGGCCAAGCTGCGCACCTTCACGATGGTGCCGAACGGCAGGGTTTTGTGGGCCGCTGTCAGTTCATACTTGTTGTAGCGCTCGCCGTTGGCGGTGCGCTGGCCATGAAAACGCCCGCCGTACCACGACGCATCGCCGCGCTCAACTTCGACCGCCGTATCGCCCGTGAGCTGGTATTTTTCATCGACGATGTGATCGGACTCCGGCACCGGCTCAGGGTCGGGCGCCGGAATAAAAACCGGTTCCTGAGATTTTTTCGACTTGAACAGCCGCCGGGCTAAAGCCGCCAGGCGCGAGGACATGGACAATGTTGGGGGCAGCACCACCTTGGCCACAGGCTCGACGGCAACTTCCGCTGGCGTCAAGGGCGTCAAGGGCGTCGATGAAGAATTTTTCGATGACAGCGGCTCCGGCAGGGTCGCGCAGCCTGTCAGCAAAGCCAGCAAACCCGCCGCCAGCAGCGCCCGCACGCAGCCGCCGCGCGGCAACACAAGGCGCGCCATCATGCAGCGGCCAGACGGCGAATGATCTCACTCGTCGCGGCTGACTGGTTCATGGTGTAGAAATGCAGGCTGGGTACGCCGCCGGTGCGCAACTGCTCGCACAGCGCGGTGATCACGTCCAGGCCAAAACTTTTGATCGACGCCGTGTCGTCGCCAAAACCCTGCAGCCGCAGGCGAATCCAGCGCGG
>CAIYKK010000481.1 GCA_903926695.1 uncultured Burkholderiales bacterium | reverse complement strand
GTTCAGGCCCATTGAGCATGGACCGTGCCAGAGCGGCGCACTCGCCCGCTGGCGCTCCAATCTGGTTACATTGAGACACCCGTAGCGCAAAACGCACCATAGAAGTGCGCCAGCGATGCACAACTTTGAAGCATTTCAGGGGAATAGTTAAATGAGCTTGTCTTTAGTGCATAGCCGCGCCTTATTGGGGCTGCAGGCCCGCCCCGTCTGTGTCGAGGTTCACCTCGCCAACGGCTTGCCCAGTTTTACCCTCGTCGGTCTGGCCGACACCGAGGTCAAAGAGGCGCGCGAGCGGGTGCGCTCGGCGATTCAAAACAGCGGGCTGCAGTTTCCGGCCAACAAGCGCATCACTGTCAACCTCGCGCCCGCCGATTTACCCAAAGATTCGGGGCGGTTTGATTTGCCGATTGCGCTGGGCATTCTGGCCGCGAGCGGGCAGATTGATCCGGCCAAACTGGCCGGTTTTGAATTTGCGGGCGAGCTGTCGCTGGGCGGCGAGTTGCGACCTGTGCGCGGCGCGCTGGCCATGAGTCTGGCGATCAGCCAGGGCGACGGCAGCGGCCACGCGCCCTTCAGTCTGTCAACAAGCACGCCCAGGCTGGTGCTGCCCGAAGGCAGCGCGCAGGAAGCCGCGCTGGTGCCGGGCGCCCGCATTTACCGCGCCCGGCATCTGCTCGACGTGGTCACTCAATTTTTGCCCGGCGACGAGGCGCCCGACGCCCGCGATGGCTGGGCGCATATCCAGCCCGCGCCCAACAGCGCGCCGCCCGCTTATCTGGATCTGGCCGATGTCAAAGGCCAGGCCGCCGCCCGCCGGGCGCTGGAAATTGCTGCCGCTGGCGGCCACAGCATTTTGATGGTGGGCGCGCCCGGCTCGGGCAAGTCCATGCTGGCGCAGCGTTTTGCCGGGCTGCTGCCCGCCATGACCACCGACGAAGCGCTGGAAAGCGCCGCCGTCGCTTCGCTGGGCGGGCGTTTTTCGCTGCAAAACTGGGCCGTGCGCCCGACCTGCGCGCCGCACCACACGGCCAGCGCCATCGCGCTGGTGGGCGGAGGTTCGCCGCCGCGTCCGGGGGAAATTTCCCTCGCCCACCGGGGCGTTTTGTTTCTGGACGAGCTGCCTGAGTTTCCCCGCGCCGCGCTCGAAGCGCTGCGCGAGCCGCTGGAGTCGGGCAGCATCACCATTTCGCGGGCCGCGCAGCGGGCGGAATTTCCGGCGCGTTTTCAATTGATTGCGGCGATGAATCCCTGCCCCTGCGGTTATCTGGGTTCAACATTGCGCAGTTGCCGCTGTTCGCCCGAGCAGGTCGCACGCTACCAAGGCAAACTCAGCGGCCCGCTGCTGGACCGCATTGATCTGCATGTGGAAGTGGGCGCGCTGGCCGCCGACGAACTGGTCAACACGCCGCCGGGCGAAGCCAGCGCCGCCATCCGCGAGCGTGTGGTTCTGGCCAGAGAGCGCGCCTTGACACGCCAAGGCCGCGCAAATCAGGCGCTGGAAGGCCAGGCGATTGACGCGCAATGCCAGCTCGACGCGGCAGCGGCCAAATTTTTAAGCCTCGCAGCGACACGATTGGGCTGGTCCGGCCGGGGCATTCACCGTTGCCTGAAAGTGGCGCGCACGATTGCCGATCTGGCGGGCGCGAGGGCGGTGCAACTGACCCACATCGCCGAAGCCGTGCAGTACCGCCGGGCGCTGAAAACAGCGCATTAGCGCGCTTTTTGCGGCTACTGGTGAAAGCGGTGGCTGCTGTCGCCGCGCAGCCATTGCGCATAAAACAGCGCATCGTGGGCCTGAGCCTGGGCTTGTGTCGGGCGGCTCAGGCTGCGCTCCTGGCTCAAGGCCGTGTGCAGCAGGTCCATCGCGGCCACACATTCGAGCACGGTGACGTGCAGCTGCTCAAAGGCCTGGCTCAGCGGACACTCGGAGTTCTCGCAAATGCTATCGACGCTGAGCATCAACTTGGTCTGGATGGCGCCGTACAGCACGTCCCAGTCGCGCACCGCAATGTCCGGCGCTCCGTCCGCCCGCGCAGCCGCTGCCGATGCTGGCGCTGGCGTGACATCAAGCCCGTCCATCTCGCAGGGGCTGGCGCAGTTGCAGGCGCCGTCAATGGCGTGGCTGTGGGGCGGTCGCAAACGGGTAAAGCTTTGAGAAGCTGGCCGGTTGTTGCGCAGCGCCGGGGTGTTGCTGGCGGCATCGAGGCGGGGAACGGGTCGAATCATGACGAAGCGCTCACTTTTAAATGGGTGATGCTGAACGCCGCATCGGCGGCCAGACGCTGCAGCAATGCAGGACGCATGGGCTTGTCTAACAAGGTGTTTATAGAAAAAGCGGGGCCATGTGTCTGTACGCCAGCGCACACGGGTGAATTGGTCATGCGCTTCGGGCGCCCGCTGCGGCTAGAGCGCCATCCGTTTGGGCAGCAGCCGGTCATACTCTTTTTTCACCACGCCGTAGCACTCGCAGGTGCGCTCTTCAAGCCCCGGACGGTCCAGCACCGTGATGCGCCCGCGTGTGTAATGAATCAGCCCGGCTTTTTGCAGCTTGAGCGCACCCTCGGTGACGCCTTCGCGGCGCACGCCCAGCATGTTGGCAATCAGCTCCTGCGTCATGGACAGCTCGTTGCCCTCCAGCCGATCCAGGCTGAGCAGCAGCCAGCGGCATAGCTGCTGGTCCAGCGAGTGGTGGCGGTTGCACACCGCTGTCTGCGCCATCTGGGTGATCAGCGCTTGGGTGTAGCGCAGCAGCAGGTGCAACACCGGCCCGGCGCGGTCGAACTCGACTTTCATCACATGCTCCTTGAGCCGAAAACCTTCGCCAGCGCTTTGCACCACGGCGCGGCTGGGCGTGGACCCTCCGCCCATAAAGAGCGAGACGCCCACCAGCCCCTCGTGGCCGACCACGGCAATCTCGGCCGAGGCGCCGTTTTCCATCACATACAGCAGCGAGACGATGGCTGTTGCCGGGAAATACACATGGCTCAAGACGCCGCCGGACTCGTAGAGCACCTGGCCCAGCGGCATATCAACCCATTCGAGTTGGGGCAACCAGCGCTCCAGTTCGGCATCGGGGAGCGCGGCCAGCAGCTGGTTTTTTTGGGGAACGGTAGAAATGTCCATCACGCATCTCCAGGGTGGTTCTGAGTGCGATTTTTATCACTGACAGAACCCTTGAACAAGTCTGACACTTTGACATCCTCCCCCCTGAAGGCGGGGGATTCCTACGGCGCTAGACATGAGTTGCCTCTTGCCTGGTCGCTTCGGTGGGTTCCTGCTTCGCTGAGGCTGGTTTCGCCCTGCGCTTGCGCGCAAGGCCAGAGCCGTCCTCTCCACAGGCTGCAACGCGGTATCCCCGCGCCAAAATGTTCATTGCGCCGACCACATCGGCGTTGTTTTTGTAGCCACACTCC
>CAIYKK010000480.1 GCA_903926695.1 uncultured Burkholderiales bacterium | reverse complement strand
CAGCAGCCGCACGGCGTCGGCTCGGGTTTTATTCTCACGACCGACGGCTTTGTCATGACCAACGCCCATGTCGTTGAAGGTGCCGATGAAGTCATCGTCACCCTCACCGACAACCGCGAATTCAAGGCCAAAATCATCGGTGCCGACAAGCGCAGCGATGTGGCCGTGGTCAAGATCGAAGCCACCGGCCTGCCCGCCGTGAAAATCGGCGACATCACCCGGCTCAAGGTGGGCGAGTGGGTCATGGCCATCGGCTCGCCGTTCGGGCTGGAAAACACCGTGACCGCTGGCATCGTCAGCGCCAAGCAGCGCGATACCGGCGAATATTTGCCCTTCATCCAGACCGACGTGGCCATCAATCCGGGCAATTCCGGCGGCCCCTTGATCAACATGCGCGGCGAGGTCGTCGGCATCAACAGCCAGATTTATTCGCGCTCGGGCGGCTTTCAGGGCATTTCGTTTTCCATCCCGATTGACGAGGCGATGCGTGTGTCCGAGCAGTTGCGTGTGAGCGGCAAGGTCACGCGCGGGCGCATCGGCGTGCAGATCGACCAGGTGAGCAAGGAAGTGGCCGAGTCCCTCGGGCTGCCCAAGGCGCAGGGCGCGCTGGTGCGCGGCGTCGAAAGCGGCGCGCCCGCCGACAAGGCCGGTGTGGAAGCGGGCGACATCATCCTCAAATTCGACGGCAAGCCGATTAACAAATCCAGCGACTTGCCGCGTCTGGTCGGCAATATCAAGCCCGGCACCAAGGCCGTTGTGACCGTGTTCCGGCGCGGCGCGACCCGTGACCTGCCGGTTGTGATTGCCGAAGTCGAGGCCGACAAGCCTGCCCACAAGGCTTCCCGATCCGAAACTAAACCGCCGGTGGCCGGTCCCGCGCTGGCGCTGGGCCTGTCGGTCAGTGAGGTGCCCGAGGCGCTGAAAAAGGAACTCAAGATCAAGGGCGGCGTCAAGATCGACGCTGCCGAGGGTGCCGCCGCACGCGCCGGTCTGCAGGAAGGCGATGTGATCCTGTCGATGGCCAATACCGAGGTGACCAGCGTCAAGGCTTTCGAGGCGGCGCTGGCCAAACTGGACAAGTCCAAAACCATCACGCTGCTGGTGCGCCGGGGCGAACTGGCGCAGTTTGTGATGATCCGGCCTGTGCGCTGAGGCCACGTCCCCGGCCCCTGAAGGGGCTTGGTTAGAATGGGGACAGGCTTTTGCCTACAATGGAAGTTCCAGCCATCGCAGTTGCCGCAGATTGTTGGTTCAGGGCGCGTCACCCAATCAGGCGCGCCTTTTTTTATGGTCTCTTGCGATGGCCTTGCCATTTTTTCGCAATACTTTCAAGTACTTAGGCGTTCCCGTTGATGAATCACATCCGAAATTTTTCGATCATTGCGCACATTGATCATGGTAAATCCACCCTTGCAGACCGGCTGATCCAGCGCTGCGGCGGTCTGCAGGATCGCGAGATGAGTGCGCAGGTGCTGGACTCGATGGACATCGAAAAAGAGCGCGGCATCACCATCAAGGCGCAGACGGCGGCGCTCAAATACAAGGCCAAAGACGGCCAGATTTACAGCCTCAATCTGATTGACACGCCCGGCCATGTGGACTTTTCTTATGAAGTCAGCCGCTCGCTCTCCGCCTGCGAAGGCGCGCTCTTGGTGGTCGATGCCAGCCAGGGCGTGGAAGCGCAAACCGTGGCCAACTGTTACACCGCGCTCGATCTGGGCGTGACCGTGGTGCCTGTGCTCAACAAAATGGACCTGCCGCAGGCCGACCCGGACAACGCCCGTCAGGAAATCGAAGAAGTCATCGGCATTGACGCCACCGACGCGATTCCGTGCAGCGCCAAGACCGGCCTGGGCATCGACGAGATTTTAGAAGCCGTCGTGGCGCTGATTCCCGCGCCCAAAGGCAACCCGGACGCAGCCCTGCGCGCCATGATCATTGACAGCTGGTACGACTCTTACGTCGGCGTGGTGATGCTGGTGCGTGTGGTCGATGGCCGTCTGGCCAAGGGCGACCGCATCAAGCTGATGGCCAGCGAAGCCACTTACAACGCCGAGCAGTTGGGCGTTTTCACGCCGCACACCGAGCCGCGCCCGTCGCTCGAAGCGGGCGAAGTGGGTTTTGTGATTGCCGGTATCAAAGAACTGCAGGCCGCCCGCGTCGGTGACACCATCACGCTGATCAAAGGCGGCACCGGCGGCGCGGCCTTCACGGCCACCGAAGCGCTGCCCGGCTTCAAGGAAATCCAGCCGCAGGTCTTCGCCGGTCTCTATCCGTCCGAAGCCAGCGAATACGAGTCCCTGCGCGACGCGCTGGAAAAGCTCAAGCTGAACGATGCCTCGCTGCATTACGAACCGGAAGTGAGCGAGGCGCTGGGTTTTGGTTTTCGCTGCGGTTTTCTGGGCCTGCTGCACATGGAAATCGTGCAGGAGCGGCTGGAGCGCGAGTTCGATCAGGACCTGATCACCACCGCGCCCAGCGTGGTGTATGAAGTGCTCAACTCCAGCGGCGACATCATCAAGGTCGAAAACCCGTCCAGGATTCCCGACGCCGGGCGGATCAACGAAATCCGCGAACCCATCGTCACGGTGCATCTGTACATGCCGCAGGAATACGTGGGTCCGGTGATGACGCTGGCGAACCAGAAGCGCGGCACCCAGCTCAACATGGCTTACCACGGCAAGCAGGTCATGCTGACCTACGAAATGCCGCTGGGCGAGATCGTGCTGGACTTTTTTGACAAGCTCAAATCGGTCTCGCGCGGCTACGCGTCGATGGATTATGAGTTCAAGGAATTCCGCGTCTCCGACGTGGTGAAGGTTGATATTTTGCTCAATGGCGAGAAGGTTGATGCGCTGTCCATCATCGTTCACCGCAGCCAGTCGGCTTACCGGGGCCGGGCGGTGGTGGCCAAAATGCGCGAGATTATTTCGCGCCAGCAGTTCGATGTGGCGATCCAGGCAGCCATCGGGGCCAACATTATTGCGCGTGAGACAATCAAGGCTTTGCGTAAAAACGTGATCGCCAAGTGCTACGGCGGCGATATTTCGCGCAAAAAGAAGCTTCTTGAGAAGCAAAAAGCAGGCAAAAAACGCATGAAACAAATCGGTTCTGTCGAGGTGCCGCAAGAGGCATTCCTGGCTATTTTGCAGGTGGAAGACTGATGTTGGGCGCCATGAGTTCCATGACGGCCGCGCTGCTGGCGGTTTTTGCTGGCTACGCAGGAGCCTGGTACTTCGGCTTGGTCGAAGGCAATTTTTCCCTGCTGCTGTTTCTGGCCACGGTCGTGACCGGCCTGTATTGGCTGGCCGAGCAGTTTTATTTCCTGCCCCAGCGCCGCCAGGCGGTGGCGGCGCTCGAAGCCAATGCGGCCAAGCGCCACGCCGAACTGATCAGCCAGGGCATACAGCATGTCGATGACAACACCGCCGAAGCCAAAACCCGGCTGATCATGCAGCCCTGGTGGCTGGATTGGACGGCAGGGCTGTTCCCGGTGATTGTGGTGGTGTTTTTGCTGCGCTCGTTTTTGTTCGAGCCGTTCAAGATTCCATCGGGCTCGATGATTCCGACGCTGCTGGTCAACGACCTGATTCTGGTCAACAAGTTTTACTACGGCGTGCGCCTGCCGGTCATCAATCTGAAAGTGCTGGACAACCACAGCCCGCAGCGCGGCGACGTGATGGTGTTTCGCTACCCGCCCAAGCCCAGCCTGGACTACATCAAGCGCGTGGTCGGCATTCCCGGCGACGAAGTGGCTTACCTGAACAAGCAGTTGACCATCAACGGCAAGCCGCTGCCAAAAACACCGCTGCCGGACTTTTTTGATGCCGATGCGCTGCGCTACGCCAAGCAGTTTCAGGAAATCAATGGCAACAAAACCTACCGCCTGCTCAACGATGACGAGCGGCCCGCCTTTGTTGCGGGCGCGGACGACTTTGTCTTCCGGGACAACTGCCGCTACAGCAACGAAGGTGTGGTGTGCAAGGTGCCTGAAGGCCATTATTTCATGATGGGCGATAACCGCGATAACTCGCTCGATTCGCGCTATTGGGGTTTTGTGCCCGAAAAAAATATCGTGGGAAAAGCTTTTTTCATCTGGATGCACTTTGGAAATTTCAAACGCATTGGTCCTTTTGAATAAGTTTTCCGGTGAAACCTCACCACTTTTTTAACTCAGGAGCAGCAGAAAAAATGAAACAGCAGCAACGCGGAATTTCTTTTGTCGGATTCTTGTTTGTTGGCATCGTGCTTGCCTTTGCCGGTCTTTTGACGATTCAGGTGGTGCCGACGTTGATCGAGTTTCAAAACATCAGCAGGGTGGCCACCCTGGCTGCGGCTGGCGGCACCGTCGGTGAAGTTAAATCCATTTTCGACAAGCGGGCGCAAATCGACAACATCCAAGCCATTGCAGGCAAAGACCTGGAAGTGACCAACGATGGCGACCGGACGATTGTTTCTTTTGCCTATAACCGCGAGATTCATCTGGTTGGCCCGGCTTTTCTGCTCCTGAAATACCAAGGTAAAACCAAATAAGTGCGCGCCTCCGTTTCCCCCAACCTCAATCTGCAGGCCTTGCAAAAACGCCTGCAGCACGATTTTTCCAATACCCGTTTATTGCAACAGGCGCTGACGCACCGCAGTTTTTCGGCCGATCACAATGAGCGCGTCGAGTTTCTCGGCGACTCGGTGCTCAATCTGGCCGTGGCCGGGCTGCTGTACGAACGTCTGAGCGAACTGCCCGAGGGCGACCTCTCCCGTGTGCGCGCCAATCTGGTCAAGCAGGAAACGCTGCATCAGCTGGCGCTCGGCCTGGGTCTGCCCGAGATGCTGCGCCTGGGCGAGGGCGAAGCGCGCTCGGGCGGGCACAAGCGCCCGTCCATTTTGGCCGATGCGGTCGAGGCCATCATCGGCGCGGTGTACCTCGATGCGGGTTACGACAAGGCCGACCAGCTGGTGCGCCGCCTGTTCAAGGATGTGCAGATCAACCCCAAAATGCAGGCCATCGGCAAAGACCCGAAAACCCAATTGCAGGAGTGGCTGCAGGGGCGCAAAATGAACCTTCCCCTGTACCGGGTGGCAGGCACATTGGGCGCCGCGCACGAGCAGACCTTTGAAGTGGAATGCGAAATTGTCGAACTGCGCCGCACCGAGCGCGGCAGCGGCGCCTCCCGCCGCGCCGCAGAACAGGCCGCTGCAGCGGCCATGCTGGTATTTGTCCAGACCCTGAAGTCCTGACTCAGCACGGCACAAAGCCCTTCAACGGCTGCAGCCCAACACATGAAAAAATTATGAGCACAGGTCAAAAACCACCCAAAAAATCCGCGCCCGCCCCCCAGCCAGCGGCGCAAATCACCCCGCTGCTGCCGGTCACGCAAAGCCAGGCGGCGCTTGACGCCATGCTGGCGCAGGCGACTTTCTCGCGCGGCGCAGCGGTTCCGGCTGCCAGCAGCGCGCCCGCCGCTGCCCCCGTGCCCGAGCATGAGCATGAGCAGCGCTGCGGCTTGATTGCCATCGTTGGCAAGCCCAACGTGGGCAAATCGACGCTGCTCAACGCGCTGGTCGGCCAAAAAGTCAGCATCACCTCGCGCAAGGCGCAGACCACGCGCCACCGCATCACCGGCATGCGTACCCGCGAGGCCACGCAGTTTGTGTTTGTCGATACGCCCGGCTTTCAGACGCGGCACGGCAATGCACTGAACCGCTCGCTTAACCGCACGGTGGTCGGCGCGGTCAACGATGTCGATCTGATCGTGTTTGTCGTTGAAGCGGGCCAGTTCAATCTGGCTGACGCCAAGGTGCTGGCGCTGCTGCCGGAAAAAACGCCCGCCATTTTGCTGGCCAACAAGTTCGATTTGATTCACCGCCGCGCTGAAATTGCGCCCTGGCTACGCGCCATGCAGGAGCGGCACAGCTTTGCCGAGTTCGTGCCGATGTCGGCGAACAACGCCAAGGATGTCGAGCGCCTGTTCGGCATCTGCGAAAAATACCTGCCGTTGCAGCCCTGGATGTACGAAGCCGATGCGCTCACCGACCGCAGCGACCGCTTTATGGCCGCCGAAATCATCCGTGAAAAGCTGTTTCGCCTGACGGGCGACGAGCTTCCTTACACCTCCACCGTCATCATCGACAAGTACGAAGAAGAGGGCGCTTTGCGCAAAATCGCCGCCACCATCGTCGTCGAGCGCGACGGCCACAAGGGCATGATCATTGGCGAAAAGGGCGAAAAGCTCAAACGCATCGGCACCGAAGCCCGCCACGAACTCGAAGCCCTGACCGGCGGCAAGGTGTTCCTGGAAATCTGGGTCAAGGTGCGCTCGGGCTGGGCCGACGATGAAGCCCGCGTCAAAACCTTTGGCTATGAGTGAAATGCCGTGCAGGCTTGCCACAACGCGCCCTGCGTTGGCGCTGGCCTGTGTGTTTGCTTGAGGCCGTGAGGTTTGGCCACCCAGCGCATCAGTAACGAGCCGGCCTATGTGCTGCACCGCTACGACTGGAGCGAGTCCAGCCTGATTCTGGACGTGTTCACCCGCCACCACGGGCGCATTGCGCTGGTGGCGCGGGGCGCGAAAAAGCCCAGTTCCAGCTTCAGGCCGATTTTGCTGCCGCTGCAGCCGCTGCATCTGGCCTTTGGCGGCGACGCGGAAATCCGCAATCTGAAAAGCGCCGAGTGGCAGGGCGGCCACGTCATGCCCACCGGCGACGCGCTGCTCTCGGGCTACTACCTCAATGAACTCCTGATGCGCCTGCTGGCGCGTGAAGACCCGCACCCGGTGCTGTTTGACGCTTACGCCGCCACGGTGCAGTTGCTCGCCAACCGCAACGCCGACACGCTGCAACTGGCGCTGCGGGCGTTTGAGTTGCGCCTGCTGCAAGGCATCGGCCTGCTGCCTCGGCTTGACGCCGAAACCGCCACGCTCGCGCCGCTGTTGCTTGAGCAGCGTTACGTGCTGCTGCCAGAAGTCGGCATCCGCCCCGCCCACGACGACGACCGCGCCAGCCTGCCGGGCGCGCAGTGGCAGGCGCTGCAGCGCTCGCTGGGTAGCCCGGCGTTGTTTTCTGACACCTTGCAAGCCTGCATTGCCAGCGCCAACGACCTCAAAATCCAGCTGCGCGCCTTGCTGCACTACCATTGCGGCGTCAGGGTTCTTAAAACCCGGCAAATGATGATGGACCTGCAAGCCCTCTAACAACCAGTCAATCCGCCATGATCGCTTTATTTCACACTGGCCGCCCGTCTTATCCGCCCCATCCGCCGGGCGCGCACAAAACCGTCCTGTCGGTCAACGTCAACAAGGTCGCGCTGCTGCGCAACACCCGCCACCTCGACATTCCCAGCGTCACCCGCGCCGCCGAGCTGTGCCTGGAAGCGGGCGCGCAGGGCATCACCGTCCACCCCCGGCCCGACGAGCGCCATATCCGCGCCGACGACGTGTACGAAATCGCCGCGCTGATGAAAGACTGGCCGCAGTGCGAGTTCAACATCGAGGGCAACCCGCTGCAGAACCTGATGCACTTCGTGCGCGACCTCTCGGCGCGAGGCCT
>CAIYKK010000479.1 GCA_903926695.1 uncultured Burkholderiales bacterium | reverse complement strand
TTCAATGCGGGCGACTGGGTTTATTACCCTCAGGGCGCGATCAATTACCGGGGCACGATGGCCGACTGGCCTAACTGGTTCGATGCGCTGATTCGCCGGCTCGATATTGATGTGGTTTATCTGTTTGGTGACTGCCGGCCTATTCACCAGGCGGCTTCTTTTATCGTTTCGCAATACAACATCGAAATTGGCGTTTTTGAAGAGGGTTATATCCGGCCAGACTATGTCACGCTGGAGCGCTTCGGGGTCAACGGCTATTCGCGGCGCTCGCGCAATCCCGATGATTATGTGGATGAGCCGCCCGTGCCGAAAAAGCTGCCCGTGGGCAATACCTACTGGGCCATGATGCGTTATGGATTCTGGTATTTTCTGATCGGCGCTCTGGGCAAGCCGTGGTTTTGGCATTACCAGCACCACCGCCCCTTGAACCTGCTCGAAGCCCCGCCCTGGTGGCTCTCGGCCGGGCGCAAGCTGTGGTACCGCTGGACAGAAAGGGGCGCGCAGACGCAGTTAATCACCCAGTGGAAGAAGCGGTTTTTTCTGGTGCCGCTGCAGGTGTTCAACGACTCCCAGCTCACCGAGCATGCAGACTTTTCCGGCGTCGAGCATTTTATTGAAGTCACTCTGCGCTCCTTTGCCCGCCATGCGCCCGCCAACACGCTGCTAGTGTTTAAACATCACCCGATGGACCGGGGGCACCGCGAGTATTCAGCCTTGATCAGGAAGCTGGCCAAGGACAACGGCATTGCCGCGCGCGTGCATTACATCCATGACCAGCATCTGCCTTCGCTGCTGGAGCATGTGCGCGGCGTGGTGGTGGTGAACAGCACCGTCGGGCTGTCCGCGCTGCACCACGGCGCCCCGACCAAGGTGTGCGGCAATGCGCTGTACGACCTGCCGGGGCTGACGTTTCAGGGGCCGCTCGATAAGTTCTGGTCAGCGGCACCCCGCGCCAAACCGGATCGCGCCCTGTACGCCCGTTTCCGCGATCATCTGGTGTCCACGACACAGATCAATGGAAGTTTTTACAAGCCTATTGAACGGGCTGATTCATTCACCGGGCTGGTCTGGCCTGCCAGCGAAGCGCCGTTTGATGACTCAGTCCCCGAGTGAGCGGCCCCGTTGGCTCAATCTGCCCGGATAAAGTCGATAAAACCCTGCTCCACATCGGTCGCGCTGAGCTGAACCCGGAGTTTGTCGCCGACCTGCAGCCCGGCTGCGTCCGCCACCAACTTGCCCTCAACTGGCGGCGAAAAGATGCGTATCCACACGCCCGCGTCGGTGCTGCCGGTCACGACCGCGTCAAAGCGCTGGCCGATATGCGATTCGAGCAGCAGCGCCGCTTCGCACTTGCGCATCTTGCGCTCGACCTTGCGCACCGCATCTTCCTGCCGGGTGCAATGCTGGGCCAGCGCCGCCAGCTCGGCCGTTGAATAGGGCGACGCTTCCCCGGCCAGCGCGGCCTTGAGCAGCCGCGCTGTGATCAGGTCGGGAAAACGCCGGTTCGGCGCGGTCGAATGGGTGTAGTCGCGCACCGCCAGGCCAAAGTGGCCGATAGCCGCCCCGCCCGGCGCTTCCACCACATACTCGCCCGCGCCCATGAGCTTGACGATAACCAGCGACAGATCAGGAAAGCGCAGTGGATCGGCCTTGCGCCGCCGCGCCAGAAAAGCCGCCAGCGCCGGAGAGTCTGGCTCGGTTGGCAGCGCTTCGCCGTAGCCTCGGGCCACTTCGACAATGCGCAGCCAGCGCTCGGGCGAGCGCACCACGCGCCGCAACGAAGCGCCGCCGCGCAGCGCCAGAAAGCGCGCCGTGCAGCCGTTGGTAGCGACCATGATTTCTTCGATCAGCTGGCGCGCCCGGTTGTGGTCCTGCTGGCGGATGTCGATCACCTTGTCGCCCTCGAACACGGCGCGGGGCTGGAAGGTTTCAAACTCCAGCGCGCCCTGGGTCTGGCGCAGCCCGCGCAACTGCTGGGCCAGCGCGTGCTGGCTGCGCAATTGCGCCTCCATGCCGGGGATGCGCGCAGCGGCTTCGGGCAACGGACCTTCGCCGTCCAGCCAGGCGGCCACCGCGTCATAAGCGAGCTTGGCGCGGTTGCGCACCAAGGCGCGGTAAATGCTGAAATGCGCCAGCACCGCGTCGGCGCCGAAAACGATTTCCGTCACCAGCGCCAGCCTGTCCTCGTCGGGATTGAGCGAAGTCAGCCCGGTGGACAGCGCATCCGGCAGCATCGGAAAAATCCGCGCCGAGGTATAGACCGTGGTGGTGTTCAGGCGAGCATGCTCGTCAATCGGCGTGTCTTTTTTGACCAGCGCGTCCACGTCGGCAATGGCCACGAGCAGCTTGAGCCCGCCATCGGCCAGCGGCTCGCACACCGTGAGCTGGTCCAGATCGAGCGAGTCGTCGTTGTCGATGGAGCACCACAGCAGCGGCGTGAGATTTTCAATCGCCGGGCCGGTTTCACGCGCCAGGGCGCTCAGGCCAGCGAGTTGCTGCTCGGCGCGGGCCGAAAAATCCGGCTCCAGGCCGTGTTCCGTCATGGCTTGATGGGCGATGCGCAGCAGGTCGGCGCGGTGGTGGGGGCGTTGGAGGTGCATCGGCCCACTATAGCCCCGCTGATGAGCTTTCATCAAGCACGGACCAACCGCCCGGCAGTTGATTTTGCGCAAGTCCGAACTGCGGACGCAGGCCGATTGGGGCGCGCTCCCTAATGACCGGCGCGCCGCGCTGGCGGCGTTGAAATGGGCGGTAAGCAATGGTTTAATTGTTGCACTGCAGCAAAAATTTCACCGTCAACCAAGGGAGTCTTTCATGAACCACAGCAACGAGGCATTCATCGCCAGCCAGAAAAACAGCGTCCAGGCGCTCAGCGGCCTGTCCGAAAAAGCCTTCATCAATTTTGAAAAGCTGGTCGAGCTGAACATGGCCGCCACCAAGGCGATTCTGGGCGAATCGCTGAGCAGCCTGCAGGGGCTGGTCAGCGCCAAAGACCCGCAGGCGCTGCTGGCGCTGCAGTCCAGCCTGCTCCAGCCGATGGCTGAAAAAGCCGCATCCTACAGCCGCCACCTGTACGACATCGCTTCGGGCGCCAGCGCCGATTTGTCCAAGACCTTTGAATCGACCACCGCCCAGTCGCAAAAAAGCGTGAACGAGTTTCTCGAAAGCTCGCTGAAAAACGCGCCCGCCGGTTCCGAAGCCGCCGTGGTCGTGATCAAGTCGGCCATGAGCGCCGGCACCAACGCGATGGAGTCGGCCCAGAAAGCGGCCAAGCAGGCCGCCAAGCTGGTCGAGTCCAACATGAACGCTGCGTCCGGCCAAAAGCTT
>CAIYKK010000478.1 GCA_903926695.1 uncultured Burkholderiales bacterium | reverse complement strand
GGTGCATATTTGCATAACTCTGGCCGCTAAATCCCGTATTTAATAGCGTTCCCCGGACCCCACTTGACTGCATTTCAGTCGAGCCATGACCAAAGGCGGCGTTAACAACGCCACCAATAATGCCGCCCACCAACGCTCCAACTGCTGTCCCGATAACAGGAAAAACATAGGTCCCAATCGCTGCGCCTGCTGCTGCACCGACGGCGGAAGATGTTGTTCCATCCATGCCAAAAATTACTTTATCGCCTGCGATCAGGGATCCTATGACAACGCCACCTGCAGCATAGCCAAGAGTCCCGGCGGTGCTTGCGACTCCCGATCCAGCACCCTGCGCCGTTCCAAGCATGCCAACCTCACCAGCCGATCCCATCGTTGAAACGCCGGCCCAGTTGCCATTTGCAGCCGCTAAAGCGCCGATAGAGTCTCCACCCACTGCACCAACAGCATTGGCATACCCCAAAGATGCTGTGCCAGCACCCGCCAAAGACCCCGTAAGCGCCTGGAACCCGGCCCCAATGGTTGATGACAAATTACTCAAGCTTGAGGCTATCGACAGCCCATTCAGTGCATCACTAGCGCCCCCCAAATCAGCAGCCGAAGCCAGCCCTGCTGCAGCCGAGCCCGTCACGCCGATCAATGAGGCCACAATCTTCATCACAAACGGCTGTGCGAACATTTTGTAGAGCTGGTCAGCCACGCTGGTTTTGAAGGTGGTGGTGAGCGAGGTGGTGAAGGACTTCCAGGCGCCCTGCCCGCCGTTGAGCATGCCGGAAAAGCCATTGCGGAAAATGTCGTCGTACTTTTCGACGGACTTTTTCCAGTCGGCGAGCTGGTCGGCGCTGTCTTTTAAGTTGACTTCTTTAACGGCGCCCTGCCCTTTTAAGGCGGCCAGGTTGCGCAGCTCGGCGGCCTGTGCCTTGTAGAGGTTGTACTGCACTTCATCCAGGTTCTTGTCCAGGGTCTTGATGGCGAGCAACTCAAGCGTGACGGCTTGGCTTTCCAGCTTGGCGGCATCGAGGGCGGCAATGGCTTCTTTGCCTAAGCCCAGGCGGTCGTTGCTTTCTTGCTGGGCCAGGCTATCGGCTTTGATTTTGTCCAGGCTACCAGCAAGGCTGGTGATGTATTTCTGATGCGCTTCAGCAGCATCCAGGTTTGCTTTGGCAACCTTCTTTTTGGCTTCAGCCTGAGCGACAGTGCCCTCTGCGTCGTTCATTCTTGACTCAAGATCAATGTACTCGGCAATCGTTATTTTTCCGTTCTGGTATTCCGCGATCAGTTTTTCAAGGGTTGACACCCTGAATTCATCGGATTTGGTCAGCGCTGCGCTTGCGTCTATTTCTGCCTGGGCCAGTGCAGCTGTCTTTCGCATTTCATCGCCAAGCCGGGTGTATTCGCTGATTTTGTCGGCGGCACCAGAGGATGGCTTGCCCTCTTTCAAGGCGTCCATCATGGACTGATATTCGGCCTGCCAGTTGTTTTCTGTTTTTGCAAAAGTTGGATTGACAGAGCCCCGGCCAGCACCACCCGTAGTCGTTCCTAAATATTTCTTGTAAGCGTTTTCAGCATCAGACAGCGCCTTGACAACGATGGCGGACTCGGCAGCGATCTTGTCCTTTTGCCCGAATGGGTCGAAGTGAATCCGATCACTCTCTTTTTGCAGGTCGATCAACTCCTGCTTCAGGCCTGCAATCTGGCGCGGCATGGCCGTCGCGTAGGACTCAAACATGCTT
>CAIYKK010000477.1 GCA_903926695.1 uncultured Burkholderiales bacterium | reverse complement strand
CCTGCTGTGCGGTTTTGCCATCTGGGGCATGTGGGGAATCATCACGGTGCAGATGCTGAACCTGGGTTTCCCTTTCACCCAGGCCGAGCTGTTCACGCTGACCGCAATTGCCGGGCTGGCGGGCGCGACGATGCGGATTCCGGCATCGTTTTTGATCCGGCTGGCGGGCGGGCGCAACACCATCTTTTTGACGACTTCCATGCTGCTGGCCCCGGCGATTGGCACCGGCATCGTGCTGCAGCACCCCGAGTGGCCGCTGTGGACGTTTCAGTTGATGGCGCTGTGGTCGGGCGTGGGCGGCGGCAACTTTGCCAGCTCGATGTCGAACATCAGCGGTTTTTTCCCCAAGCGCCTGCAGGGCACGGCGCTCGGCCTGAACGCCGGTCTGGGCAACTTCGGCGTGACGACGATGCAGATCGTCATCCCGCTGGTGATGACGATGAGCGTTTTCGGCAGCTTGGGCGGCGAGCCGACGCTGCTGGTGAAAAACAGCGGCTGGATTTTCGGCAAGATCGCCGCCGGAACGCCGACGTGGATTCAAAACGCCGGTTTCACCTGGCTGCTGTCGCTGGTGCCGCTGTCGGTGCTGTGCTTTTTTGGCATGAACAATTTGAAAACCGTCTCGCCTGAAATTGGCGGCACGATCCCGGCTTTTCTGAAAATCATCTGGCTGTACACGCTGTCGTTTGTGCCTGCTGGTCTGGGCTTGTACCTTTACCTGCCCAAGCCGTCCGGCCTGGGCCTGCTGAACATGTGGGTGGCCATGCCGCTGATCATTGTCAGCACCTTGATGGTTTTGAAACTCACCGCCTTCGGCCCGATGAAGGAAAACATCGCCAAGCAGTTTGCGATTTTCAGCAACAAGCACACCTGGTCCCTCACGGTGCTTTACATCGTCACCTTCGGCTCGTTTATCGGCTTTTCGATGGCGCTGCCGCTCGCCATCACGGTGATTTTCGGCATCAGCCATGTGCCGGACGCAGCGGGCATCATGCAGCACACGCTGAAGAACCCGAATGCGCCCTCGGCCCTGACTTACGCGTGGATTGGCCCCTTTGTCGGCGCGGCGGTGCGCCCGATTGGCGGCTGGATTTCGGACAAGGTCGGTGGCTCCATCGTCACGCAGATCATCTCGGCTGTGATGGTGGCGGCCTCCGCCGCTGTCGGTTACGTGATGCTGCTGGCTTACCAGTCGGCCACGCCGGAACAATATTTCTTTATGTTCATGGGCCTGTTCGTGCTGCTGTTCACCGCCAGCGGTATCGGCAACGGCTCGACCTTCCGCACCATCGGCGTGATTTTTGACCGCCAGCAGGCTGGCCCTGTTCTGGGCTGGACTTCGGCGATTGCTGCGTATGGCGCATTCATCGCCCCGGTGGTGATTGGCGCGCAGATCAAGGCCGGAACGCCGCAGAACGCCATGTATGGCTTTGCGATTTTTTATGCCCTGTGCCTGGTGCTGAACTGGTGGTTCTACCTGCGCGCAGGCGCTGAGATCAAGAACCCTTGACCCGCCTTGCTCCCTCCCCGCGCATCGCACTTTTCACTGACTTTTTACCGGCTTATCGGAGACCCAAATGAGTCATTT
>CAIYKK010000476.1 GCA_903926695.1 uncultured Burkholderiales bacterium | reverse complement strand
GCGCTGGCGCTGCTCACCGTGGTGCCGTGGCCGGGGCGCGTGAGTGTCAGCGCCATGCTGCGGCCCAGCGACACCTGGCCGGTGTTTGCGCCCGCAGGCGTTCGCGTCGATGCGCTGCCGCTGGCCGAAGGCGCGCATGTGGCCGAGGGCGGCGTGCTCGTGCGCCTGCATTCGCCCGACCTGCTCATGCGCCGCCAAGCCCTGCTCGCCAAAATCGAGCGCCTGCGCTGGCAGGCGGCGTCCTCCGGCTTCAGCGCCGAGATGCGCAGCCAGCTGCTGGCCAACGAAGACTATCTGGTCAGCGCCCAGTCCGAACTGCTCAGTCTGGACGCCGAGCTGCTGCAGTACGCGCCACAAGCGCCGTATGCGGGCCAGTTGCGCTACCTCGATCCCGATTTGCAAACCGGCGAGTGGCTCCCGCGCAAGGAAAAAATCGCCGTGCTGATCAAAGACGGAACGCCGTGGCAGGTCGAAACCTGGCTCGATGAAGAAGTCGTGCAGCGCGTGGCGGCGGGCGACTCGGCGCTGTTCATCACCGACGCCACCGACGGCCCGGCGCTGCAGCTCAAAGTGCTCTCCGTCGAGCGCGACGCCTCGCGGGTGCTGCTGCGCCCCGAGCTGTCGGCGCATTTGGGCGGCCACATCCTGACCCGCGAAAAGTCCGGCCAGCTCATCCCGGAGCGGGCCGTTTACCGCGTCATGCTGGCGCTGGACCCCGCCGACCGTCCGCTTGAAAAGCTCGCTGGCCAGTCGTGGCGCGGCACGCTGACGATTCAGGCGCGCTGGGAAGTGCCGGCCTGGCGCTATCTGCGCCAAGCGCTGGCGGTGCTGGTGCGCGAGTTCGGGTTTTAGGCTGCGCGACTGCGGACAGATACGGGTGGCGCCCGCCTGTAACGGCGGCGTAATATCGAGTCTGCCTCTTTGTCGGGTCAGCCGGGATGGGGGCATTCCCCCATCTTCAAAAAAATCGGTATGAACTACTCCAACGCTAAAAAAATAATAGCTGCCTGCGCAGCTGCGATGCTGGCCATGCCTGCTGTGTCCAAGGTTACCTTGCTGGTCGGCGCGGCCCCGGCGGGCAGCAACTACAAAGCGGTTTTTCAGGTCCGCGAAGGATGCCAGAACATGCTGACGATGGGCATTGCGGTTCGCATTCCAGTCGGTTTTGAGGCGGCGTCCCCTTACCCGAAAGCGGGCTGGGTTGCTTCCGTGCGGCAGGAGCCATCTGATGACGGCCAGAGCGTCAGCGTTGTCAAGTGGACGGCAGCCAGCCCGGAGGCCGGGCTCAAAGGCAGCTACCCATACGATTTCATCCTGCGCGGCAAGCTGCCCGAGACCGCCGGGCCGCTATGGTTCAAGGTGCTACAGACCTGCGAAACCGGCCAGATCGACTGGAACGAAATTCCGGCGCCCGACACTTCCATCAAGGACTTGAAAGCGCCCGCCGTTTTGCTGCAAGTCCGCCCACCCAAAGGCGCCGCTACCGCGAAGTGATGGCGCACCAAATGGAAGGCCGCTACATGCGGCCTTTGTCTTTTTGGGCGTCAGCCCGCCGCCATGTGTTCAAGCGTTCGCATCAAGACCTGGAAACTTGGCGACTTGTTACGCCCGGCGCGCAAGTGCGGTGCAATCTTGCGGGCGCCCTCGCGCTTTTGGTAGCTGGGAAGGTGCCGTTTGATTTCTTCCGCCGGGTTGCCCAGCTCGTCGGGTGTGCGGTATTTGGCTTTGTGCGCCTGGGCTGCCAGCGCTGGTTTGCCAAACCCGGCGGCAATAGCAGCCCAGTCGCCGACAAAAAAGGTTTCCAGCTCCCGGCAGGCGATTCGGATAATGGCGCCCGGCTGGCCCGCTTCATCGCACAGGCGCCGCAGACGCGCCTTGATGTCTGTGCAGTCCCCGCTGTCCTGGTCACGCATGACGATGAAACGGCTGTTGGGTTTGAGCCAGTATTTCATGCGCCGGACCAGCTGCTTTTCCAAATCTTGCTTGCCTTGAAAAACTTGAAAATGCGGCGTGATGTGCGCGGGCATCACTGTGGGCCATAAACCTTCTAGAAAGTCTTTTTCCGAGGGGCCTTCCAGAAAGAACACCAAATTTTCGATCATGGATTGGCACCTTCAAACAGGCCGCTTGTCCACAGGTAGCCCATTTTGTCGCCTTCTGCCATGTAGGCCTTGAGTTGGGCATCATCGCGGGCGCGGTGAACCGTCGAATAGCCATTTTCTTTGACCAGCCAGAACACCTCGTCCAGTGCGACAGCGTTAAGAAAGTCGGGCGAATGCGTGGTCACGAAAACCTGCCCGCCGCGCTGCGCATAGGCGCGGAACTCTTCGGCCAGGTCCGACAGCAGAGACGGGTAGAGCTGGTTTTCCGGCTCTTCGACGCACAGCAGCGGATGCGGTTCCGGGTCAAATAGCAGCACCAGATAGGCCAGCATCTTGATGGTGCCGTCGGACACGTAACGCGCCAGAAACGGGTCTTCAAACGCGCCGTCCTGGAACTTGAGCAGCACACGGCCTTCTTCGGTCGTCTTGGCTTCCACCTTGGTGACGCCGGG
>CAIYKK010000475.1 GCA_903926695.1 uncultured Burkholderiales bacterium | reverse complement strand
CGCATCGCCAGAGCCGCCTGCGACAAGTTCTCCACGCCGGACAAACCGCGCTTTGTCGTCGGCGCGCTCGGCCCGACGCCCAAAACCGCCAGCATCAGCCCGGATGTGAACGACGCGGGCGCACGCAACACCAGTTTTGAAGAACTCCGCCAGGCCTATTACGAGCAAACCGAAGCGCTGGTCAAAGGCGGCGCGGACGTGCTGCTGGTGGAAACCATTTTCGACACGCTCAATGCCAAGGCGGCGCTGTTTGCCATCGACGAGTATTTTGAAAACTCCGGCGAGCGCCTGCCGCTCATCATCAGCGGCACCGTCACCGACGCGTCGGGCCGGATTCTGAGCGGCCAGACCGTCACCGCCTTCTGGCACAGCGTGCGCCACGCCCAGCCGCTGGCGGTCGGCCTGAACTGCGCGCTGGGCGCCACCCTGATGCGCCCCTACATCCAGGAGCTGGCCAAGGCCGCGCCCGACACCTTCATCAGTTGCTACCCGAACGCAGGCCTGCCCAACCCGATGAGCGACACCGGCTTTGATGAAACACCGGATGTAACCTCGCGCCTGCTGCGCGAGTTTGCCGACGAAGGGTTAGTGAATATCGTCGGCGGCTGCTGCGGCACCACGCCGGGGCACATCGAGGCGATTGCCCAAGCCGTCGCGCCGGTGGCTGGGCGCAGTCTGCAGCGCGGGATGTTTTATCGGGAAGCGGCCTGACGGGCGGCCCTCAGCGCGGCGTGCGGGCGCTGAGTTCCTGCTGCATCGCCTGCGTCAGCTGCACGTACATCTTGAGTTTGTCAGTGTTGTCGCGCAGGCGCTCGGCCATGCGCGAGGCCATCGCCAGAATCAGCTTGGCGGCAATCACCGGCTTGTCAAGCATCAGCTGCTGCAGCGATTCGCGGGTCAGGATGCTGCAATGCACCAGGGTGGCGGCGGTGCAGGAGGCGTAGCGCGGATGGCCGTCGAGCAAGCCCAGCTCGCCGATCAGGCTGCCCGGCCCCAGCACGCTGATGATCATCGGGTCTTCGCGGTTGATCACGAGGTTTTCCACCGTCACCTCGCCTTCGAGCAGCAGCACCATGAAGCCGGTGTCGCGCTTGTCGCCCTCGCGGATGAACACGGTGTTTTGCGCAATAAATTGCTCCTGCATGTAACGCGCCACCAGCCGCACTTCCTTCATGGACAGGGGCATCAGGTTCGAGGAGGAAATCAGCAGGTCGGCCATCAGGTCAGCCATCAGCTCAACCGTTTTGTATCCTTTTGTCAAATCTGGCTCGCCGAGTGGCATGAGGGGATTTCGGGAGAACAATTTCTTGAGCATGGAAAGATACGGGTGAATTTTGAAAGCCATTGAATCTTCACAGGCGTTGGGCGTTTAAAATCGAGCTTAACTCAAGGAGCGTTGCAGCGAAACCCGTTTTCGTCAGGCTTGAGTCAACAGATTTTGTAAGTACTTGTCACAAGTGCTTACCCCCTTCTTGCAACGACGCTCACCTTTTAGCCCAAGGTGAGCCATGTCCGAAATTCAATTCCCCCGCCAAGTTCCCCCCATGAAGCTGTCCGGCCTGGAGCCGGTCACCATCGGGGCCGACTCACTGTTCGTCAACATCGGCGAGCGCACCAACGTCACCGGCTCCAAAGCCTTCGCCCGCATGATTTTGAGCGGCGACTTTGAAGCGGCGCTGGCCGTGGCGCGCCAGCAGGTCGAAAACGGCGCGCAGATCATCGACATCAACATGGACGAGGCCATGCTCGACAGCCAGGCGGCGATGGTGTGCTTCCTGAACCTGATCGCTGGTGAGCCCGACATTGCCAGAGTGCCCATCATGATCGACAGCTCCAAGTGGAGCGTGATCGAAGCGGGCCTGCGCTGCATTCAGGGCAAAGGCATCGTGAATTCGATTTCGATGAAAGAAGGCTTGGCACCGTTCAAACATCAGGCCAAGCTGCTCAAACGCTACGGTGCCGCCGCCGTCGTGATGGCTTTTGATGAAAAAGGCCAGGCCGACACCTACCAGCGCAAGATCGAAATTTGCGAACGCGCTTACCGCGTGCTGGTCGATGACATCGGCTTTCCGCCCGAAGACATCATTTTTGACCCGAACATTTTTGCCATTGCCACCGGCATCGACGAGCACAACAACTACGCCGTCGATTTCATCGAGGCGACGCGCTGGATCAAGGCCAATTTGCCGGGCGCAAAAGTCTCGGGCGGCGTGTCCAATGTGTCTTTCAGCTTCCGGGGCAACGACCCGGTGCGCGAGGCGATTCACACGGTGTTTCTGTACCACGCGATTCAGGCGGGCATGGACATGGGCATCGTCAACGCGGGCATGGTCGGCGTCTATGACGACTTGGAACCCGAGTTGCGCGAGCGCGTGGAAGACGTGGTGCTGAACCGCCGCCCCGACGCCGGTGAACGCCTGGTCGAGATTGCCGACAGCGCCAAAGGCGCGGCCAAGGACGAGACCACCAAACTGGCTTGGCGCGGCACGGCAGAAAACCCCGCGACCGTCGAGCAGCAGATCGG
>CAIYKK010000474.1 GCA_903926695.1 uncultured Burkholderiales bacterium | reverse complement strand
GGCCTGTACCGGCGCGCCCTGTTTGACGCGCTGCCCTTTGGCAATCCGAACGGCCTGGCCGCGCCGCTCGCGCCGCTGCTGCGCGCCGGGATGGACCGCCGCCAGATCAGCGCCGAACTCTACGAAGGTGCCTGGACCGATGTCGGCACACCAACGCGGCTGGCTGAACTGAACCAGAATCCGTAGCGATGGCTATGTCGCCGTTAAATGTGGAAACTGTGGCCTCTCATGGAGAGGCAAAACTTTCTTCCCTGTGAGAGCTGAAATTTCCATACTTAACGATGACATAGCCGTAGCGATTGAGGTTCTGCCGCCAGTGCAAACCGGGCCAATTCCTTGCTTTGCGCCCGTCTTCAACACAATTTCAAAAATCCATCCCCGCGAGGCTCCATGACGCTTTTAAATCCTTCGGCGGTTTACGCCAAACGCCGCGCCGCCATTGGCCGCGCCTTGCAGGCCGCTGGCGGCGGCGTGGCGCTGCTGCCGACCGCGCCCGAACTGGTGCGCAACCGTGACGCCGATTTCCCCTACCGCCACGACAGTTATTTTTATTACCTGACCGGCTTTGACGAGCCGGGCGCGTGGCTGGTGATTTCAGCCAGCGGCAAAGCGGGCCAGCGCGGGAAAGCCGCGCAAGGCACCATTCAAAGCACGCTGTTTTGCCGCCCCAAAGATTTGGAGCGAGAAATCTGGGACGGCATCCGGCTCGGCCCCGAAGCCGCGCCCGCTGCGCTGGGCGTGGATGCCGCGTTCAGCCTCGATGTGCTGGACGAACAAATGCCCGCGCTGCTGGCGAATCAGCCTGCCGTGTGGTTTCCATTCGCCACCCACAAGGGGCTGGAAACGCAGGTCGATGGCTGGCTGAACAAGGTGCGCGCCAAGGCCCGCCAAGGCGTGGAATGCCCGCACAGCCAGCACGACCTGTGCCGCCTGCTCGACGAAATGCGGCTGTTCAAAGATGCGCACGAAATCGCCATCCTGCGCCGCGCCGGGCAGATTTCCGCCGGTGCCCATGTGCGCGCCATGCAAACCTCCGCCGCCATGCTGCGCGCTGGCAAAACCGGCCCCGGCAGCGTCAAAGATGGCCTGCGCGAATACCACCTCGAAGCCGAATTGCTGCACGAATTCCGCCGCCACGGCGCGCAGTTTCCCGCCTACACCAGCATCGTCGCGGCGGGCGCGAACGCCTGCGTGCTGCATTACCGCGCCGGGAACGCCGAATTGCATCCCGGCCAGCTCTGCCTGATTGATGCGGGCTGCGAGCTGGACGGCTACGCCAGCGACATCACCCGCACCTTTCCGGCGGACGGAAAATTCAGCCCGGCGCAGCGCATCCTGTACGACATCGTGCAGGCCTCGCAGGAAGCGGCGGTTGCTGTCACGCGCCCCGGCCAGCGTTTTAACGACCCGCACGACGCAGCCACCCGCGTCTTGATCGAAGGCATGCTTGACACCGGCCTGCTGGCCAAAACCAAACACGGCAATGTCGATGACGTGCTGGCCTCGGGCGTTTATAAACAGTTTTACATGCACCGCACCGGCCACTGGATGGGCATGGATGTCCACGACTGCGGCGACTACACCGAACCCGGCAGCGCCCCGCAGGACAGCGGCGAAAAAGACGCCCAAGGCCAGCCGCTGCTGAAAAAACCCTCGCGCATTCTGCAACCCGGCATGGTGCTGACCGTCGAGCCCGGCCTGTACGTGCGCCCGGCCAAAGGTGTGCCGAAAAAGTTCTGGGACATCGGCATTCGCATTGAGGATGACGCGCTGGTGACGGCCCAAGGCTGCGAGCTGCTGACACGCGGCGTGCCGGTCAAGTCAAGCGAGATTGAAGCGCTGATGCGATAGTCAGGGCGGATTTAAAACCGCATCGATCTGACTTTCTTTTCCCTTGCGCCGCAAGCTGCAATAGGCCAAGCCGCAGGGCAGAGCGAACACCGCCATACAAAGCGCAAAACTCCACAGGCTTAACGCTGGAGCGTCCTTGTCCCAAACCCAGGCCGGAAGCAGGCAGAGCGCCACAACCGCAGGGGCTTTCCTTCGCACGGTGGCGTAAAGCAGCACGACCAGCGCAAGCTGCACGCCAGCCAATGCCGCGACATCTCCCAAAGACCGCACTTCTTCTTGATTCATCTGCTCGAAGAGTGGCAAAAAGAAAGTCACGGGAATACCCAGAAAAACCAGACAAAAAATCGCAAACCATGCAATGGTGTCCGAAACAGCGAAGGCAAATCGGGTCAGGGTCTGCATGCGGGAACCTCTTGAAAAATGCGGGTTCGATGGCGGTAATTCGCCCTCTCGCAGGACCGCCAAAAAGACAATGGGCTGCCCGTCAGGCAGCCCATTCGTGTCTTTACTTTGCGGCGATGCTTTACAAAGTATGCGTCGCCAGCTTGAAGTCCGGGTCTTCGGGGAAGGACTTGATGGCGTAGCCCAGGCTTTTCATCAGCTTGAGCATGCCGGGGTTTTGCGCCAGCACCAGGCCTTCGATCTCGGACAGGCCCTTGTCACGCGCCACGTCCATGATGCTGAGCATCAGGCGCGAGCCCAAGCCCTTGCCGCTGAAATCATCAGACACCACCAGCGCAAACTCGCAGCTCGACTGGTCCGGGTTGGTGATGTAGCGCGACACGCCCACGATGCGCTCGACGGTTTTCGGCGCTTCGCCGTTCACGCCAGGACGGCGCTCCTTGTACACCGCCACCAGCGCCATTTCGCGGTCGTAGTCGATCAGCGTGAAGCGCGCCAGCATCGCGGGCGGCAGCTCGACGATGGACGAGACAAAGCGAAAATACCGGCTCTCGGGCGAGAGGTGCGTCATCATCTCCTGCAGCATGTTCGCGTCGTCGGGGTGGATGGGGCGCACGGTGTATTCGCCGCCGCCGCGCAGCGGCCAGACCTGTTCGTAGCGCGCCGGGTAGGGCAGGATGGACAGGTGGTTGTAGGTGTTGGCCCGCCCGCTGACGGCCTGGGGCGCATGGTCGATCACGATGCGCGCATCGACCGCCACCGCGCCGGACTCATCGACGATGATGGGGTTGATATCCATCTCGCGCAGCTGGGGCAGCTCGCAAACCATTTCCGACACGCGCAGCAGCACCTGTTCAAGCGCGTCCATGTTCACCGCGCTGGCACCGCGCCAGTCGCCCAGCGTTTCGGCCACACGCGAGCGCTCGATCAGGCGGCGCGCCAGAAATTGATTCAGCGGGGGCAGTTCCATCGCCCGGTCGTCGATCAGCTCGATCATGGTGCCGCCCGCGCCAAACGCAATCACCGGGCCGAACGGGTCGTCAGTCACCAGGCCGACGCACACTTCGCGCCCGCGCCTAGCCCGCGCCATCGTCTGCACCGTCACGCCGTTGATACGCGCTTGCGGCTGCAGGCGCGAAACCGTCTGCATCATTTGCGTGAAGGTGTCGCGCACGCCGATGGCATTGATGATGTTGAGCGCCACGCCTTCCACATCGGACTTGTGGCTGATGTCGGGCGAGTCGATTTTCAGCGCCACCGGGAAACCCAGTTGTGTGGCGATCATCATCGCCTCGTTGGCGCTGCGCGCCAAAATCGTCTGCGTCACGGGAATGTGAAACGCCGACAGCAGCGTTTTCGATTCCATTTCGGTCAGCACCTTGCGCCGCTCGGCGAGCACGTTTTCGATGATGAGGCGTGCGCCTTCGATGTCGGGCTTGGCCAGCGTCGAGAGCGGCGGCGGCGTTTGTTGCAGCAATTGCTGGTTTTGGTAAAACGAAGCGATATTGCCAAACGCGCCGACCGCCGCCTCGGGCGTGCGGAAGGTGGGAATGGCCGAGTCGCTGAGCATCTGGCGCGCCACGCCAACCGAGGCTTCGCCCATCCAGCACGACAGCAGCGGCTTGCCCATGGCGCGCTTGACCTCGCCCAGCGCCTGCGCGACTTCGGCGGCATCGGCACCGGCCTTGGGCGAATAAATCGCCAGCACGCCGTCGATGTCGCGGTCGTGGCCGGCGGCTTCAATGGCGGCTTTGTAATGCGCGGGCGTGGCGTCTTCGGACAGGTCGATCAGGTCGGTCAGCGAGGCCAGCGCGGGCACCAGCGGCTTGAGCGCCTTGATGGAGTCGGCGGAGAGTCGGCCCAATTGCAGGGAAATGTCGTTGACCCAGTCGGCAGCGAGCACGCCGGGGCCGCCGCCGTTGGTGACGATGGCGAGGCGTTTGCCGACGGGGCGGTAGCGCGAGGCCAGGCATTTGGCGGCTGAAAACAGCTCGACAAAGGTACGCACCCGCACGGCACCGGCGCGGCGCAGGGCGGCGTCAAAGGCGTCGTCGCTGCCGACGATGGCGCCGCTGTGGGTCTGCGCGGCCTTGTTGCCAGCGGGTTTGCGCCCGGCCTTGAGCACCACCACCGGCTTGGCATTGGCCGCCGAGCGCAGCGCGCTCATGAAACGGCGGGCGCTGGAAATGCCTTCGAGATAGACAACGATGCTTTGCGTCTGGCGGTCATTGGCCAGAAAATCCAGCACTTCGGAAATATCCACCGAGGTGTTGGCTCCGAGCGAAACCACGGACGAAAACCCTACTCCGTTCTTGCTGGCCCAGTCGAGGATGGACGAGGTCAGCGCCCCGGACTGCGACACCAGCGCCAGCGGGCCGACGCGCGCCAGCGGGCCAGCCGCGCTGGCGTTGAGCTTGAGCTGGGGCCGCTGCAGGCCCAGGCAGTTCGGGCCGAGCAGAAACACGCCCTCGCGCCGGGCGATTTTTTTCAGCTCTGCGGCGCCTTCACCCGTGATGCCGCTGGACATGACCAGCGCCGACTTGCAGGCAATGCGCCCGGCAATTTCCAGCGCCGCCGCCACGTCTTTGGGCGGCAGGGCGATGATGGCCAAATCGGCCCCGGTGTGGGACAGGTCGGCCAGCGTGCCGCTGGTGGTGATGTCCAGAAACTGGATTTTGCCGGTGTAGGGCTGCGCGCCCAGGGCTTCGTGCAGCACCTTGGCGCGCTGCGTCAGGCTGTCCGGGTCGTCGGCCTGACCGGCAAAAACGACGATGGAGGCGGGGGCGAAGAGGGGGGTGAGGTAGTGTTTATCCATAAATCTTTCAGTCGGCGCCGATAAGCACCTTGACGTGGGCGGCGACGCTGCGTGCCAGCGGACTGAGCACGTAGCCGCCTTCGAGGCAGGAAATAATGCGGCCCTTGCAGTGGCGCTCGGCCACGTTCATGAGCTGGCGGGTGACCCATTCGTAGTCGGCTTCGACCAGCCCGAGGTTGCCCATGTCGTCTTCGCGGTGGCCGTCAAAACCGGCGGAAATGTAGATCAGCTGGGGCTTGAAAGCGTCCAGCGCGGGCAGCCAGTGCGTGCGAACGGCGTCGCGGAACATGTCGCTGCCCGAGCGCGAGGGCAGGCCGATGTTGACCATGTTGGGGCCGGTGGCGTTCTCGCCGGTGAAGGGGTAAATGCCCTCTTCAAAAATCGAGCACATCAGCACGCGCTCGTCGCCGCGAAAAATGTCTTCGCTGCCGTTGCCGTGGTGTACGTCAAAGTCGATCAGCACGACGCGCTCAAGGCCATGCACGGTCAGGGCGTGGCGAATGCCGACGGCCACGTTGTTGAAAAAGCAAAAGCCCATCGCTGCGCCGCGCTCGGCGTGGTGTCCGGGCGGGCGGACGCAGCAAAAAGCGCTGGGCGCTTCGCCGGAGATGACCAGATCGGTCGCCTGCACGGCGGCACCGGCGGCGCGCAGGGCGGCCCTGACGGTGAACGGGTTCATTTCGGTGTCGGGATCGACGCGGTGGTAGCCCTCGGTGGGCGAAGCCTCCATCAGCTCGCTGACGTAGAGCGAACAATGCGCATGGGCGAGCTGCTCGCGCGTGGCCAGCGGCGCGTCGTAGGGCACCATGTAGTCGAGCAGGCCTTTGACCAGCAACATGTCGTTGATGGCACCGAGCCGCTCGGGGCATTCGGGGTGGTCTGCGCCCATTTCGTGGCGGGCGCAATCGGGATGGGTGATGTAGGCGGGCAGCATGGGGGTTTAGTCTCCTCGGTAAGCTCTGGCGACTGCGGCCAGATGCATCTGGCAGTCTATGCCGACTTGGATTGAAAAATCTTGATTTAAGACAATTTTTGTCTGGACGGCCGTTCAATCAAACTGACTCATTCCTGCACAAGGAACAAAGCAGACTTTGTGCTTCAAAGCAGGCTGGTTTCGTTCGGGTTTTGCGACCTGAAGCAGAGCTTTCCTCTCCACATGGTCTGAAGCCGCCGCGTGAGGCCGATCTTGACATCCTCCCCGCCCTAAAGAGCGGGGATTCCCACTACTGGCGTGCCATGCCCGGCACGGAAACCGGATTTATTCAGAATATTTTTAGCGGCATTCACATCTCGATCATGCACACAGCCACAGTCCGAACACATCCAATTCCTTATTCCAAGGTCTGCGATACCTTTCGGCCTCGAATCGGGCAAAGCGCCGCAATCCGAGCAGACTTGGGAGCTAAATGCTTCATTCACTTCTTCAAACCACGCGCCATGCTTAACAGCCTTGTACGCCAGTTGAGTTCTAAAGAACGACCAGCCCGCATCCAAAACGGACTTCGCCATGCTGGTCCTGGCGAGTCCGGCGGCGTTGACATTACCCACCGCGATGTAATCGAATTCTTTGACGAGACGCGTCGAAAGCTTGTGGTGAAAGTCGCTCCGGCGGTTTGCCATTTGCGCGTGAATCGCTTTCACGCGTTTTTTCTTGCCCGCCCGCTGCGCCACGGCCAGCGCGGCTTCGGCATCCCGGTAGATGCGCTGCGCCCCGATCTTTTTGCCGATGGACAACGCGGCGAAGTCTTTCAAGCCCAAATCAATGCCCACGCCTTTCACAGGCTGGCGCGCCTCAGCCGCGCAAGCCACGTCAATCACAATATTCAGGAACCAATTGCCCCGGCTGTCGCGGGAAAAGTTGCTGCCGTCCTTGATTTTTTCTTCCGGCAGCGTCCGGCTGTGAAAAACGCGAAAGGTATTGCCCACACACGGCGTTCGCCGTGCCGGAATGCAGGCCCAGTTCTTTGCGGGAACCAGTGGTCAATTTGTTCAAATCGAAACCCGCGTGCCAGCGCCGCCCGAAACGCAAAATATCTTTTTGCCGGTCGTCGCAGAAATTCCAGACAAAATTGCAAGCCCGAACGCTTTGCATTCGCCCTCCACCTCCCCGGCCTGAAGGCCGGGTTTCTCGAAAAAACCACTGATGACCCCGATGGAATTATTACCCTGGCTGCCCGCTTACCTGCTACTGGGCTGCTTGGGCGGATTTGCCGCTGGCCTGCTCGGCATAGGTGGGGGCATGCTGTATGTGCCGCTGCTGGCATGGCTGTTTGAGCTGCAGGGTTTTGCGTCGGCCTCGCTGATTCACATGGCGCTGGGCACATCGCTGACCACGATTGTGTTCACGTCAATTTCCAGCATGCGCAGCCACCACGCGCGCGGCAATGTCGATTGGGCGATTGTGGGCGGCATTGCGCCGGGCATTGTGTGTGGCGGCGTGGTGGGCGGCCTGCTGGCGGCGCGGTTGGCCACGGCGGCGCTGGCGGTTATTTTTACCGTGTTTGTGTCGTACTCGGCGCTGCAGATGCTTTTAAACGCCAAGCCCAAACCTGGGCGCCAGCTGCCCGGCGCGCTGGGCCTGTTTGGCGTGGGCACGGTGATCAGCACGCTGTCGCAACTGGTCGGGGCGGGCGGGGGATTTTTGTCCGTGCCGTTTATGACCTGGTGCAATGTGGGCATGCACCGGGCCGTGGGCACCTCGGCGGCCATCGGCTTGCCGATTGCGCTGACTGGCGCGGCGTCGTTTTTTTTCAGCGGCTCCCATGCGGCTGGCTTGCCACCGGGCAGCCTGGGTTTTATTTACCTGCCCGCTTTGGTCAGCCTGCTGGTGCCCAGCGTGCTGATGGCTCCGGCAGGCGCCCGGCTGGCTTCGCGCCTGCCGGTTGACAGCCTGAAGCGGGTGTTTGCGCTGTTTTTGTTTTTGCTCGCAGCCAAGATGCTGTATTCGGCGCTACGCGGGTTTCATTGAAACTGGCGCCGCCGCACGACAATCGATTGCTCACAATTGACTCAAAAACGCGGGACTCACACCAGCCCGCCTGCCTGCAGCTCTTTCTTGACGTAGGCGTAATACAGCGGCGCGGCCACCAGGCCCGGTACGCCGAAAACCGCTTCGCCGATAAACATCACGGCCAGCAGCTCCCAGGCGGCGGTGTTGGTTTGCTTGCCCAGAATTTTGGCGTTGATGATGTATTCGGTTTTGTGAATCGCAATCAGGAACGCCAGGCAGGCCAGCCCTACCGTGGCCGACACGGACACCCCGGCCAGCGTGATGACGCTGTTGCAGATCAGGTTGCCCACAATTGGAATCAGCCCGGCAAAAAACGTCAGCGCCACCAGCGCGCTGATGTAGGGCATCTTGACGCCAAACATCGGCAGCAGCACCAGCAGGAACAGCGCGGTGGATGTCGCGTTGATGGCGGCAATCCAGAACTGCGCCATCACAATCTGGCGGAAAGCGCTGATGAAGTGGGCGGCGCGCTGGCGCACCTCGTAGCGCAGGGGCGCGTGCGTTGGCGAGCGCGGTGTGCCCTTGATCAGCGCGCCTATGACCAGGCCGACGTACACCAGCAAAAAGCCGTGCAGGCCCGCCGTGCCAAAGCCCGTGAGCGCGCGCGCCTTGGATTTGAGGTAATTGGCCAGCCAGACCTGCGCCTGTGTCAGCTCATCGGGCAGGTGAATGGCCAGCTCCTCGGGCAGCTTCTGGCGGATTTCGAGCACCGTGCTGGCCAGGTAATGCAGCAGCGACTGGTACTGCCCGATGATGCCAAACGCCATGCCCTTGGCGTTGGCCAAAAAAATGCTCAACGCCAGCAGCGGCAACAGCACCACCACCGCCGCCGCCATCGTGGGCTTCATCTGCATGCGCGGGGGGCGGTTCTCGCCCGTGAGAAAAACCGCCAGCAGGTAACCCAGGCAGACCGCCAGCAGGCCAGGCAGCAGCCCATAAATCAGCGCGCCTATGCACAACATAAAGACCAGCGCGAAGCTGGCCCGCTTGATGGAAACAGGAACGCACAGAAGGATTTGAGAAGGAACGAAGGGTGTTTTTTTGGACATGAGCGGCTGGGGTTTTTCCGATTCTGACACTGATTTTGGGCGGTGGGCGCGGTGGTTTTGGCAAGCGCCCTGTAGCCAAAGTTAATTTCTCGATTTTTTCTTGAAGACATCAAGAAGCAATTGAGTTAAAAAAGTAGTCTCCACGATTGCTGGAAAAGTTTGAATCAGCCGGTGCAGCTTGGTTACTTATTGTTTTTGACTGCCTCTCGCAGCGCATTTTGTATTTCGTCGTTGGGGCTTCCGAAAAAACGCTCATATTTTTGTTCTTTCAAGAGCAAGCCCCAAGCCTTTTTTCCGTTGGGAGTAAACAGCACAATGAACGAATTGTTTGCGCAATCATGCGTTTTGCAGACAGAATTCATTTGGTATTTGGTGTTTTGGATCGTGATTATTTCTCCTGGGCCAGCCGGGCCATCTTTTATCTTGCCATAGTGTGCCAGCCACGCATCGACTGCTGCCTCCTTGGTAAAGAGTCGATTCCACGATTTTTGATAAGCTGGCTTGTTTAACATTTCAAACAAATAAGGCTCCGCAGCAATGGGAAATGATACGGTGGCAATTGCACCCGCAAAAATGGCAGAGAAAGCGAATGAGGATAATGTTTTCATGATTTTGAAAGAATTATTAATCGTCCGTATGAATCCATGTTTAATGATGAAAATCAAACCAGGCCAACGCGCGAAAGTTGTTCATGCTCCGCGCTACACCTCACGCGTTACCAAACCGCCCGCGCAAATAACCCACAATCTCGCCCGAGTCATAAAGCCACTGGCTGCTGCCGTCGGGGGCGGTGATTTTTAAACAGGGCACTTTGGTCTGGCCGCCGCCTTCGTGCAGTGCCTGGCGCGCAGGGCCTTCGCGCTGGGCGTCGATGCGCGTGATGGGCAGCGACAGGCGGCGCATTTCCTGGCGCACCTTGATGCAAAACGGGCAGGTGGCGTATTGGTACAGCGCCAGCGACTGGCACTGCTGATCGACGGCGGCTTGCGCGGCCTGCGGGCGGCTGATGCCCTTGGGGCGGGTCAGTGTTTCCTTGAGCAGCATCACCGGGCCGAGGATGATGCGCAGGGCTTTAAAAAAGAGGCGGATAAAAATTTTCATGGGCGATTCTAAAAGGCCACCGCTCCGGCCCCTGCCGCCCCCGGCGTTTTAGCCGTTCACCAGCGCCTCGTAGGCGCGGCGCGTCTCGGGCGTGGCGGCGGCCAGCGCCTGCTCGTAGGTGGTCTGGTGGCGCAGCATGATGCGCGCCGAAGCGATGGTTTTGGACTTGCAAAACCAGTGGCAGGTGTGCTGCATCAAAAACAGTTCGGCTGACAGCGTGAACGCCTTGGCCTTGGACGGGCGGTTGTCGGCGTTATCCACCACGCGGCGAATGCCTTTGGCGTGAATCGCCAGCGCCTGGCGCAGGTCAAACGTGAGCGAGGGAAACAGCCTGTCGCCGTATGGAATGGCCAGCGGCAGTTTGCTGATCTGCACGTCCAGCGCATCGAGCGCAGCCAGTTCGGCGACAAAGCTGCTGAACTGTTCGCTGAGCCGGGTTTCGCTGCTGGCGAGCAGTTGCCAGATCTGCTCGCGGCGGTTGGCGTCTTCTTCGCCCAAAGCGCGCAGATAGCCTTGCGTCAGGGTTTCCATCAGCTTTTCGATCTGGTAGTGGCCCAGATGGCTGGCGAGCAGGCCGATGCGCCTGCGCTCGTCTTTGGTTTTGAGGATGTAGGCGGCGCCGCCAGCGAGCAGCGCCAGAATGAACATGTCCATGAATGATGACCAGCTAAGTGGGTGGCGGGAGAAAAAGACCCGAGTGTAGTCACCTGCGCAGCGCGGCAGCCCGCGCCGCAGTCGGCCTAGCTGCAAGCCTGCAGCGGCTTGCCCGAAACCTGCAGCACCAGGGTTTTAGCCTTGGGCTGCGCGGCGGGAGTGAAGGCGGGAAGCCGCAGCCACTGGGTCGGCGTTTCGGGGTGTTCGGGCAGAACCTTGGCCGAGCGTATGCCGTGTTCGGTGAGCGTTTCCAGTGCCGCTTCGGCCTGCGCCTTGGTCTTGAAGCTGCCCAGCGACAGGCCGGGGTTGAGCTGCGCGCTGGCGGGCGCTTCAAAGGACACGCCCGCCTGTTCGAGCATGGCGCGCTTTTTGTTCATGGCTTCCTTGCTGACGTATTTGCCCATGTACACAATCCAGCGCGCTGACTTGTTGCTGGCAAACGACCAGCTGCCTGCGGGCAGACCCGCTTGCAGGCGTGCGCGCATCGCCGTGGCCTGACCTTCGGTGAACGGGCCTGCCTGCAGGCATTGCAGGGCCGGTTCTGCCGCCTGCAGCGCCGCGACCGGCGTCATGGCGGGCGCAGCCGGGAGCGGTGCAGGCGTTTTGACAGGCGGCGCTGAAGCAGGCGGCGCGGCGGGTGCCGAAGCGGTGGGCGTTTCAGCGGTGGCGGGCAACTGGCCGCTGGTGGCTGCACTGGCCGCTGGCGCGGAGGCATTCGGGGCGACATTTGAGGCGGCGGAGGCAGGCGGCTGGGCCGGTTTGGTGTCGAGCAGCTTGATGGTTTCGGGGCGTATTTGCTGGCCCAGGCGTTCGGGTTCGGCCTGGCTGGCCGGGGCAAAGCCGTAGGGCGCCAGCAGCCCTTGCACCCACACCAGATAAGCCGCGTTGGCCAGCACCAGCACCAGCACCACAATTCTCAGCATGGGCGCGTCTCCTTGGTCGATAAGGGCGCGCTGGCGGCGGGCCGCACGCTGACTTCGGAACTGGTCACTTCCACCAAACCGCCCGCTGCCTGCACCCGCAGCGCGCCGGTTTCGCTCACGCCGCAGGCCGTGCCCACAGTGCCGTCGGAGAGCTGCACGGCGCGCCCCGCCAGCGTGTCGCGTGCGGCAAACCGGGCCTGAAACGGCGCAAAGCCGAACTGCTCGAACGCCAGCACCGTCTGCACCAGCGGCGCGGCGATGCGCAGCAGCGCCTGAGCGGCGTCCACGCCGGGTTCCAACTCCTG
>CAIYKK010000473.1 GCA_903926695.1 uncultured Burkholderiales bacterium | reverse complement strand
TTCATCGGCAAGGAAATCCAGACGGCTTATCTGGAGTCGTACTCGGAATACGGGCAAAACATTTTTGACCGCTACGTGACTTACGCCGATTTCTGGATTCAGGATCAGGAGTACCGCGACACGGATACCGGCGAGATTTTCGACCGCGCCTCGCTCAACGCGGAGCTGGAAAAAATCGAAAAACCAGCGGGCATCAGCAACCCGAAAGATTTCCGTAACGAGATTGTCAACTTCGTGCTGCGCCGCCGCGCCAGCAACGCGGGCAAAAATCCGGCCTGGACCAGCTATGAAAAGCTGCGTGCGGTGATCGAGAAAAAAATGTTCTCCAACACCGAAGACCTGCTGCCGGTGATTTCTTTCAACGCCAAGGCCAGCGCGGAAGAAAAACAAAAGCACGAGAACTTCCTCAACCGCATGATGGACAAGGGCTACAGCGCCCGGCAGGTGCGTCTGCTGTGCGAGTGGTATTTGCGGGTACGCAAGAGCGCCTGAAGACGGCCATTCATCACAAGGAGAGCTGCATGCTCCAGCAGGTCATTGACAGGCGCTTGTCGGGGAAAAACAAGTCGGTGGGCAACCGGGAGCGTTTTCTGCGCCGCTACCGCAAGCAGATACGCGAGGCGGTGCGCCGGGCGGTGTCGGGCCGCAGCATCCACGACATTGAGCAGGGCGAGGACATCACGCTGCCCCGGCGCGATGTGTCCGAGCCGGTGTTTGGCCACGGCGCGGGCGGGCGTCAGGAGCGCGTCTATCCCGACAACCGCGAGTACGTGCGCGGCGACCACATTGCGCGCCCGCAAGGCGGCGCGGGCAGCGGCGGCTCCGGCCCCGGTGCCAGCGCGGACGGCGTGGGCGAGGACGATTTTGAGTTCCGCATCACGCGTGAAGAGTTCATGCAGTATTTTTTCGACGATCTGGCGCTGCCGCATCTGCTGCGCAACCAGCTCCTGCCCGATACGCCGGAGTGGAAAACGCACCGCGCCGGTTTTATCTCCGAAGGCACGCCGACCAACCTGCATGTGGTGCGCTCCATGCGCAAGGCACTGAGCAGGCGCATTGCGATGGGCGGCGATGCGCGGCGCGAGCTGCGGCGGCTGGAGCTGCAGCTCGCTTTCATGCTCAGCGATGCGGCCACGCCGCACCACGACGTGCTCGCGCTTCAGGAGCAGATTCAGGCGCTGCGCCGCCGCCTGGGGCAAATCCCGTTTCTCGACCCGTTTGACCTGCGCTACCGCAACCGCGTGCGCCTGCCCCTGCCGGTGTCCAAGGCGGTGATGTTTTGCCTGATGGATGTGTCGGGCTCGATGAACGAGTCGCGCAAGGACATGGCCAAGCGGTTTTTTATCCTGCTGTATTTGTTTTTGATGCGGCACTACGAAAAGACGGAAGTGGTTTTTATCCGCCACCACACCCAGGCCGCTGAAGTGACCGAAGACGAATTTTTCCACGCCACCGAAAGCGGCGGCACCGTGGTTTCCAGCGCCTTGACGCTGATGCACAAGATCATTCAGGAGCGCTACGACCCGGTCGAGTGGAACATCTACGGCGCCCAGGCCTCGGATGGCGACAACTGGCTGCAGGATTCGGCCAAATGCCGCGCCCTACTGGTGGACAAGCTGCTGCCGGTGTCGCGCTATTTCGCTTATCTGCAAGTGGCCGAGGAAAGCCAGAACCTCTGGGAAGAATACGCGCTGGTGCGCGAAAGCCAGCCGCATTTTGCGATGCAAAAAGTCACCGAGGCCGCTGGTATCTACCCGGTGTTTCGTGAACTGTTCAAGAAAGGCCACCCCGCATGAGCACGATGCCGACTTCTGGCGACGCACGCCGCGCCCCGCTGCCCAGCCCGTCCGACTGGTCGTTCGAGCTGATCGAGCTGTACCACAGCGAAATCGAGCGCATGGCCAAACGCTTTGGGCTGGACACTTATCCGGTGCAGCTCGAAGTCATCACCGCCAGCCAGATGATTGACACTTACGCCTCCGTCGGCATGCCGGTGAACTACCGCCACTGGTCGTTTGGCAAGCAGTACATCGCCAATGAAAAAAGCTACCGGCGCGGCCAGATGGGGCTGGCCTACGAGATCGTCATCAACTCCAACCCCTGCATCGCCTACCTGATGGAGGAAAACACCCTGCCGATGCAGGCGCTGGTGATGGCCCATGCCTGCTACGGCCACAATTCGTTTTTCAAGGGCAACTACCTGTTTCGGATGTGGACCGACGCGTCGTCCATCATCGACTATCTGGTCTATGCCAAGGCCTACATCGCCGAGTGCGAAGAGCGCCACGGGCTGGAAGCGGTGGAAGAGCTGCTCGACAGTTGCCACGCGCTGATGGATCAGGGCGTGGACCGCTACCAGCGCTCGCAAAAGCTCTCGCTGTCCGAGGAGCAGGCGCGCAGCAAGGAGCGCGAAGCGTATTTGCAGCAGCAGGTCAACGACCTGTGGCGCACCCTGCCCAGAGCCGCCGAAAAGCACATCGAAAAAGCCAGCCGCCGCTTTCCGCCCGACCCGCAGGAAAACATCCTGTATTTCATTGAAAAAAACGCGCCGCTGCTGGAGCCGTGGCAGCGTGAAATCGTGCGTATTGTGCGCAAAATCGCCCAGTATTTTTACCCGCAGCGCCAGACCCAGGTGATGAACGAAGGCTGGGCCACGTTCTGGCACTACACGCTGCTCAACGCGCTGTACGACGAGGGTTTATTGAGCGACGGTTTCATGATCGAGAGCCTGCGCTCGCACACCAACGTGCTGTTTCAGCCGCCGCTGGCCCATCCGGCGTACCGGGGCATCAACCCGTATGCGCTGGGGTTTGCGATGTTCACCGACATCCGGCGCATCTGCGAACACTCCACCGACGAAGACCGGCAGTGGTTTCCCGACATTGCTGGTTCAGACTGGCGCGAGACGCTGGACCATGCGATGCGCAATTTCCGCGACGAAAGTTTTATTGGGCAATACCTGTCGCCCAAGCTGATTCGCGAGTTTCGGCTGTTTTCCATCCTCGACGATGCGGCTGAGTTGACGCTGGAAGTCTCCGCCATTCACGACGACAGCGGCT
>CAIYKK010000472.1 GCA_903926695.1 uncultured Burkholderiales bacterium | reverse complement strand
GGCTCGAACTCGAAGCGCGCCTGCCCTATGTGTACCGCTCCGACGCCACCATCAGCCGCGAAATCTTCACCGGCTCGGCCACTGACCGCGCTTTTAACAGCAGCGGCAGGGCGATGGGCGACATCGAATTGGCCGCCCGCTACCAGCTCAACCAAGGCAGCGCCAGCATGCCGTATTTCATCGGCTCGTTGCGTTTTAAGTCGCGCACCGGCAAAGACCCGTTCGAGGTCGTCACCGACTGCGCGACCCGCTGCCTCGGCAACACCACCGGCACCGGCCTGCCGCTCGATTTGCCCACCGGCTCCGGGTTTTATTCGCTGCAGCCGGGGCTGACGTGGCTGTTTCCGTCCGACCCGGCGGTGTTTTTTGGCGGGGTCAGCTACACCCACAACTTCAAGCGCAGTGATGTCAGCCGCCTGGTACTCAATGGCGAGCGCGAAAACATCGGCGAGGTCGCGCCCGGCGGCATTTTTGGCCTGAATTTCGGCATGGGGCTGGCGCTCAACGACAGGTCGTCGCTGAGCATGGGCGTGGACCTGAACTCGGTCGGGCGCACCCGCCAGAACGGCGCGACGCTGCCCGGCTCGGTGCGCACCCAGCTGGCCAGCCTGCTGCTGGGCTACTCCTACCGCTACAGCGATAAAACTTCTTTCAGCCTCACCGTCGGCGCGGGTCTGACCCGCGACACGCCAGACCTGACGCTGAATTTAAAAATCCCGATGTCTTTTTGATTCCCAAGGTGAATAGCGGTGCGCAAAATCCTCTGCATCCGTCTGGGCGAACATGCGCCCGATATCGCCAGCCTTTTGCGGCTGGGCGGCTGGGACGTGCTGCAAGCTGCCGATCTGGAAACCGCCCAGCGCTTGCAGGCGCAGCCCTCGGTGCTGGTGGGCGCGCTGCTGTTCGGCGAGTTTGCGCCGGACCAGTTGGGTCCGCTGGAGGATTGCCTGCAGCGCTCGCCCGGCATCGAATGGGTCGGCCTGTTTGCGCCCGAGGCGCTGGAGTCGCCCGCCCTGCGCGAGCTGGCGCTGGGCTGCTTTTTTGACTACCACACCCTGCCGGTGGATTGGCCGGTGCTGGCGCTCACGCTGGGCCACGCCCTGCGCCGCGCCCATCTGCGCAGCCAGGGCAAAGCGCCCGCGCCAGCGTGTACCAGCCTGGGCATGATCGGCCACAGCGCGGCGCTGGTTCAGCTGAAAAAGCAGATCCGCAAGGTCGCCGCCACCGATGCGCCCGTGCTCATTGGTGGCGAAAGCGGCAGCGGCAAGGAGCTGGCCGCGCACGCCGTTCACCAGTGTTCATGGCGCGCGGCGGGGCCGTTTGTGGCGGTCAATTGCGGCGCGATTGCGCCCTCGCTGATTCACTCCGAGCTGTTTGGCTACGAGCGCGGCGCTTTCACCGGCGCGACGGTGGCCAAGGCGGGGCTGATCGAGTCGGCCAACGGCGGCACGCTGTTTCTCGATGAAATCGCCGATTTGCCGCTGGAGCTGCAGATCAATTTACTGCGTTTTTTGCAGGAGCGCACGATTCAGCGCGTGGGCGCAACGCGCACGTTGCAGGCCAATGTGCGTGTGGTGGCCGCGTCCCACGTCGAGCTGGGGCAGGCGGTGGCGGCGGGGCGTTTTCGCGAAGACCTGTTTTACCGCCTCAATGTGCTGCCCCTCGTGGTGCCGCCGCTGCGCGAGCGCCTGTGCGACGTGCCGGTGCTGGCGCAGCATTTTTTGCAGCGCTGCCGGGGCGGCAAACATGCGTGGCGCGGCGAGGGTTTTGGCCGACCTGCGCTGGCCGCGATGATGGCCTACGGCTGGCCGGGCAATGTGCGCGAGCTGTACAACCGCGTGCAGCGCGCCACCGTGATGGCCGAGCAGCGCCTGATCACGCCCGCCGATCTGGGTCTGGCGGTGACCAGCGCGCCCGTCGGCATCGGCCTTGAAGCCGTGCGCACCCTGGCCGAGCGCGACGCCATTGCGCTGACGCTGGGCCGCGTGGACAGCAATATCACCCACGCCGCGCGCGAACTGGGCGTCTCGCGCATGACGCTGTACCGGCTGATGGGCAAGCATGGGCTGGCGCCACGGGTGTAGTGAATGTTGAGCGCCCAGCAAAAAGCCCCGCAGGCGCTGGGCTTGCGGGGCTTTTTTTGTTTGGTGGTGGTAGGTGGACTTGAACCACCGACATCAGCATTATGAATGCTGCGCTCTAACCAACTGAGCTATATCACCAAGAGTCCAAGATTATAGCGGGTTCAGCTTCAGTTTCAGCGGTGCGTGAACACTGGTTTGCGTTTAGCTAGGAAAGCCTGCATG
>CAIYKK010000471.1 GCA_903926695.1 uncultured Burkholderiales bacterium | reverse complement strand
GAGCCCAGCGGCGTGAGGTAGCTCAGGATGCCGATCTGCCGGGCGTCGCCGAGTTTGAGGGCTTTGTCCCAGAGGAAAAACGCCGCGCCCAGCGGCCCCAGCCCCATCAGCGCCAGCAGCAGCCAGTCGCGGCTTGACAGCGCCACCGGCGACTCCAGCGCCCAGTGGCACAGCAGCGACAGCAGACCGGAAACGAGGCCAAACAGGCCAATCGCCGTGGTCGGAAACGCCTTGACGCGCTGGGTTAGCAGCGAGTAGCTGGCCCAGACAAAGGCCGAGGCCAGCGCGGGCGCAAAGCCCCACGACCAGCCGCCGCTGCCCGCAGCGCCTTGGTCGGCACCCAAAATGGCGATGGCCGCGCCGCCAAAACCCAACAGCGCCGCCGCCACATGCAGCACGCGCAGCTTGACGCCCGCCAGAAACAGCGGTGCCAGCACCACCATCAACAGCGGCCACAGGTAATTGACCAGATTGGCCTCCACCGGCGGCGCGTGGCGCAGCGCCATAAAAAGCAAAAAGTGGTAGCCGAACAGGCCGTAAACGCCCAGCCCCAGCGTGGTGGCGGGAATGGACCACTGCCGCCGGTCTTTCAGCACAGCGGGCACGGCCAGCAGGCTGCCGATCAGCAGCGCAACGCCGGTGAGTAGAAACGGCGGAATATGCTTGAGCAACACGCCCAGCGCCGCCAAGCTGACCCACAGCGCAATGGCGCCGAGCGCGTAAAGGTTGGCGGGCAATGTCTTATCCCAACGGCTTGAGCAGTTCGGCCACATCGTTTTCGGTGAACAGCGGCTGCTTGCGTTCGATGGCACCGCTGTACATGCTCTCGGCCAGCGCGGCCTTGCGCGCCTGCAGCGCCAGAATGCGCTCTTCAATCGTGCCCTGTGCCACCAGTTTATAAACAAAGACCTGGTTTTGCTGGCCGATGCGGTGGGCGCGGCCCGTGGCCTGGTCTTCGACCGCCGGGTTCCACCACGGGTCGTAATGAATCACCGTGTCGGCCTGCGGCAGGTTCAGCCCCACGCCGCCCGCCTTCAGGCTGATCAGGAAAAGTGGCACCTCGCCCGAGGTGAAGCGCTCAATAATCTCGTCGCGCTTTTGCGACTGGCCTGTGAGCTTGGCCCACTGGATGCCGCCGTGCGTCCGCAGCGCCTCCTCGATCAGCGTCAGCATGCTGGTGAACTGCGAGAACAGCAGCACGCGCCGCCCTTCGGCCAGCATCTCGGGCAGCACTGCCATCAGGTGCTCCAGCTTGGCCGACTGTTTGACCTTTTTGGCCGCGTCCAGCGGCACCAGACGCGGGTCGCAGCAGACCTGGCGCAGCTTGAGCAGGGCGTCGAGAATCTGGATTTGCGACTTGGCCAGGCCTTTTTCGGCGAGCGCGTCGCGCACCGCTTTTTCGGTGCTCAGGCGTATGGTTTCGTACAGGTCGGCCTGTTTGCCCGAGAGCTCAATGCTGGTGACGCTTTCGATCTTGTCGGGCAGCTCGGTGACCACTTCGCCCTTGGTGCGGCGCAGCATGAAAGGCGTGATGCGGCTGCGCAACTGGAGCAGCCGCTCGCTGTCGCCGAGCTTTTCAATCGGTGTGCGAAACAGCTCTTTGAAGCGGGTCTGGCTACCCAGAAAGCCGGGCATCAAAAAGTGAAACAGGCTCCAGAGTTCGCCCAGATGGTTTTCCATCGGCGTGCCGGACAGGCACAGACGATGCCGGGTGTTCAACTCGCTCACCACCTGCGCGGCGTGGGTGCTGGCGTTTTTGATGTTTTGCGCTTCATCGAGTACCACCAAATGCCAGGGCTGTTCCAGCCAGCGCTCGCGGTCGCGCTGCAGCAGCGAGTAGGGGGCGATGATCAGATCGTGGCTGGCCATGTCGCCCGCCGCGTCGTGGCGCTCTTTGCCGTGCAGCACCACGGTGCGCAGGGTGGGCGTGAAGCGTTCGGCTTCGCGCCGCCAGTTGCCCATCAGGCTGACCGGCGCGACGATGAGCACCGGGTGCTTGAGGCGTCCGGCTTCTTTTTCGATCAGCACATGGGCCAGTGTTTGCAGCGTTTTACCCAGACCCATGTCGTCGGCAAGAATCCCGCTCAGGCCGTGCTGGCGCAGGAACTGTAGCCAGTTCAGGCCCAGCTGCTGGTAGGGGCGCAGGCTGGCCTGCAGGCTGGCGGGCACGGCGATGTCAGGCAATTGCGTGTGGCCGCTGAGCTGGCGCACCATGTCGCGCAGCGCGTCGGCACCGCTCCAGACGGCACCTTGGCCGAGCGCTGCGCCGGTGCGCAGTGCGTCCAGCCGCGACAGTTTGAGGCTGTGGCCGGAAAAATCATGGAAGCGGTCGCCCACCAGTTCGAGCAGCGCGGCCATCCACGGTTTGAGCGCGTCGGTCGGGAGGCGGATAAAGCCGCCCTGCGGGTCGTGCAGGTAAATAAAAGGTGGAATCACCGGCTGGCCGGTGGCAGGGTCCGGCGCGCTGGCCGCTGCCGTGGCGATCAGCTCGGGCAGCCAGGGCAGGATGTTGTGGCGCTGGCCGTTGATTTCCATGCCCAGCGACAGGTCGAACCAGGGCGAGATGGGGCCGCTGTCATCTTCGTTTTCGTCGCCAGTCTCGCCATCGTCCTGTGGATTTAACTCCACGCTCAGGCTGTCGGCGTGGGTGATCCAGTCTTTCAGCGCCTCGTCCTGCGTGACTTCAAAACCGGCTTCGCGCAGCGCTTGAAAATCGCTGTCCAGCCAGTGCAGCCATTCTTGCTGCGAAGGCTGGCCGGGGCTGCCGAACAGATCGCCTCCGGCGGGTTCCAGCCCGAGGGCGGACAGGCGGGCGATGGCATCGCGCTCGGTTTCGGTGTCGCGCTGCAGCAGCAGGCGCCCCTGCGGGCTTTCTACTGGAACGACGGTGCTGGCCTGGCTGCTCCACCAGCCGCGATGGCCTTGGTAATCAAAACTCAGCCGCGCCTGGATCAGGCCTTGCTGCGCAATCAGCTCGGGCGCATTGGAGGCCAGATGCAGGCAGGCTTTCGGCTGGATGCCTTCGAGTCGGGGCAGACTTTGCAGCATGGGCGGCAGGGGCACGGGGCCGAGACGCTGAGCCACATCGACCTGGTGTTTTTTCAGGGCTGCGGCTTGCAGCGGCGGCGCTGTCAGCAGGAGCTCAAACTGGGCTTGCGGGATGCCTGGGGTCTGCACCGGGCCGCACAGGCCATGCACGGTGTCGAGATACAGCGGTGGGCTGTTCAGGCACAGGACGGCGCTGGAGCCGGGGCTGGCCGGTCTGGCGTGCAAGCGCCAGCCGGGCTCAGGGCCGCGCGGGTTGGGCATTTGCTCCCAAGACCAGTCCAGCGGCTGGGGCGGCCCCCACTCAATAGGCCGACTCAGGGTGCGGCTGCCCAGGTCCATGAACAGCCGCCCAGTGCTGGCGGCGAGCTCGATCATCTTCAAGCCGGCCTGACCTTCAGGCTTGACGCTGGCGTTGAAGTGGTAAGAGCCGTAGTAACTGTATTCCTGCGGCATGGCGCGCAGCAACTGCAGCACCTGCAGGTCTGCTTCGCTGGCGTGATCGTAGGCAGACTGGCCTTTGTAGGGTGTTGTCTGGAGGGTTTTTGACTTGGCCCAGCTGCCGTTGATTTTGAGGTAAGACATGGCCACTTCAAATTGCAGGCGGGCCTTGGCACCGGCACCGCCAACAACGCTGAGCAGGTACAGGTAGTATTCTTGGCGGGTGTTCCCGCTGGACGCTTGTGCCGTTTGAGCGGGCGTCACGCTGGCCTTGTCCAGCGCCAGGAGCCAGCGCAGCAAATCGGCCTCGGCTTCTTTGGCGGCTAGCTCTTCAAGGCGGACTTGCGTAGCTTGTTCGGTGGCTTTGCTTGCTGGCGAGGCGGCTGGGGCGGCGGGTCGCTGGAGGTCTTCATCGTCCAGCAGTGACAAACCCTCGTAGGCCGCCTCCAACATCAGTGCCACGCCGTGCTTGCACTGGTGCTGTACCCGGCAATCGCAAAAGCTGTCCCAGTGGGCGAGTTTCCCCTCGGGTGTCAGGCTCATCTCGATGCTGACTTCGTAGGCATCACCTCTCGTGCTCATGACTTCGCCTTCTACCAGCCAGTTTTCGTCCTCCTCATCGTCGCGCGAGATGGCGATGTCGAGCACGCAGTCGCTGTCATAGAGCGCCACACCCGCGAGATAAGCCTTGCCGGGGCACAAGGATTCGAGCGATTTCGGATCAAACCATAAAACGATTTTTCGAGGGGATTTTTTCATGAAAAACGGTGGGAGCTTTTAGAGGATCAACGTCAAAAATTGTTTAAAAATAGCCAAAAACAGCGACTTCAGGCGTCGT
>CAIYKK010000470.1 GCA_903926695.1 uncultured Burkholderiales bacterium | reverse complement strand
CAGGCTTCGCGCCGTATTCGTGCGATATATCCCGGCGTGCGGTGCGTGCTTGTAGGCTGGATTGACTCGAACCCCGACGCTGTTACGCAGGCCGAACTGGATGCTTGGGTAAATGAAGGTTGCATTGAATTTCTCGGACGCTTGTCAGACGTTCGTCCAGCGATTGCCGACTGCACCGTTTATGTGTTGCCCTCCTACCGTGAAGGCACGCCGCGCACTGTGCTCGAAGCCATGGCCATGGGCCGCGCCATCATCACCACAGACGCACCCGGTTGCCGCGAAACGGTGGTGGATGGCGACAACGGTTTTTTGGTGCCCGTTAAGTCGGTGGATGCGTTGGAGCAGGCGATGCTGAAGTTTATCAACGACCCAGCTTTGGCTGCCCGCATGGGCCAGCGCGCGCGCCAGGTGGCAGAAGAAAAATACGACGTTCACAAGGTCAATGCCGTGATGCTTCGGGAAATGGGGATTGAGTAAAAAAACATGCCAGTTATGAATACAAATCTACAAAATACATTCCAGTCCTTCGTCGATTTTTCTCGTTCCATTTACGGCAACGACTTCATTCCCCTTCATCGCCCCGTTTTTGAGGGCAATGAAAAGCAATACCTGATCGACTGCATTGATTCCAACTTCGTTTCGTCCGTAGGCGAGAAGGTGGTGGAGTTTGAGCAGCAGGTGGCAGCTTTTACCGGGGCCAAGTACGCCGTGGCCACGGTCAATGGCACGGCGGCCCTGCATGTGGCGCTGCAACTGGTGGGGGTTCAGCGCGATGACGAGGTCATCACGCAGGCGCTGACTTTTATTGCCACCTGCAATGCGCTCAGTTACGCTGGCGCACACCCCGTGTTTGTGGACGTGGACCGCGACACGCTGGGTTTGAGTCCGGCGGCGCTGCAGCAGTTTTTGGCCCAGCATGCCGAGATGCGCAATGGCCGTGCTTACAACAAAACCACCGGCCGACGCCTGGCGGCCTGTGTGCCGATGCACACCTTTGGCCTGCCTTGCCGCATTGAGAAAATCGTCAGTCTGTGCAATGACTACGGCATTGCCGTGGTTGAAGACGCTGCCGAATCCTTGGGCAGCTACGTGGGCACGCGCCACACGGGCACCTTTGGCAAGATGGCCACGCTCAGCTTTAATGGCAACAAGGTCATCACCACCGGCGGCGGTGGCATGATCATTACCGACGATGCCGACCTGGCGGCCCGCGCCAAGTACCTCACCACCACTGCCAAGGTGCCGCACCCGTATGAATTTGTCCATAACGAAATTGGCTACAACTACCGCCTGCCCAATCTGAACGCGGCCCTAGGCTGTGCCCAGATGGAGCGCCTGCCCGAGTTCTTGGCGGTCAAGGCCGATGTGGCCGGGCGCTATGCCGAGTTTTTTGAGCCGCTGGGCATTGCCTTGATGCACGCGCGGGAAGGAACCACCGCCAATTACTGGCTGGGCGCCATCGTCCTGGACTCGCGCCAGGAGCGCGATGCGTTCTTGGCGTTCACCAACAGCCAGGGCGTCATGACCCGGCCCATCTGGCGCCTGATGACGCGCCTGGTCATGTTCGAGCATTGCCAGCACGATGGCCTGGCCAATTCCCTGTGGCTGGAAGACCGGGTGGTCAATATTCCGTCCAGCGTGCCCAACTGTGCGCTTCCTGCATTCAACCCGAAAGCTATATGAACACCCTTGAATTGATTGGCCGCGACAGGCCGCTGTTTGATGCCGACGTGTCGAGGCATGAGCAACAACTTTCTTCCCTGGTCGCCGGTGGCCGTTTTCTGGTGATTGGCGGCGCTGGCTCCATCGGCCAGGCCGTCACACGCGAGATTTTCAAGCGCGGCCCGCAGGTGTTGCATGTGGTGGACATCAGCGAAAACAACATGGTGGAGCTGGTGCGCGACATTCGCAGCACGCTGGGCTATATCGAAGGCGATTTCCGCACCTTTGCCATTGACTGCGGTGGCCGCGAATTTGAAGCGCTGATGCACGCCAGCGGCGGTTATGACTATGTGCTGAATCTGTCGGCGCTCAAGCATGTGCGCAGCGAAAAAGACCCGTTCACGCTGATGCGCCTGATTGAGGTCAACGTGCTCAATACTGTCAAGACCATGGAACTGGCCCGAGTCCACGGT
>CAIYKK010000469.1 GCA_903926695.1 uncultured Burkholderiales bacterium | reverse complement strand
GTGGCGGCTGGCCTGGGTACTGGCCTGCACGGAACCAGTGACGCCCTCGAGGCCCTGGCAGGCAGGCCCGTTTTGCTGATCCACATGCTGTTGCCCAAGGCTCTGGCCGCAGACGAACTGGAGCGGCTGCGCAAGGGGCTGCAGGTGCGCGCCGGCCTCGCCGAGGCAGACGATGTGCGCTTGACGGTGGTGAGCGCCACGCCGGTCAAGCTGGCGCGCAACCGTCGCACGCCCTGAGTCGGCCAAGCACTGCCAGTCGTCTGCAGGCACCCCGCCGCAGGGGCTATTCGCCATAGAGATAGAGCACGTAGGTGTTGAGCAGGTACATGGCTGCGAGGCCCAGACTGACCCAGCTGATGGCGCGCAGCACGCGCCCGCCAGGTTTGAAGAACAGGCCCACCATGGCCAAGCCGGTCATGGTGATGGCCGATGCGGCCGTGACGGCGTGCACCGCAGACACCTCGGCCAGCAGCACGCCGGGGCGGTAAAACAAATCGTCCACGGCAAGGATCAGCACATTGAACAGGTTGCTGCCCAGCAGGTTGCCAATTGCCATGTCCAGCGCACCCAGGCGCAGGGCCGACAGGGTGACGGCCAGTTCGGGCAGGGAGGTGGCCAGGGCGACGAACAGGCTGCCGACAAAGGACTTGTTCCAGCCCATGGCCAGAGCCAGGTCGGTAGCCACGAAGGGTAGCCAGATGCCGGCAGCGGCCACCACGCCAGCGGCCAAGGCAAAACGAACCACGGCACTGCGCAGTGGCGGCACTTCCTCTTCGTCCACCTCGGCTACCAGCTCGGCATGGTCCCGCTCATAGGCAAACACAGTACGCATGGCCACCAGGTACAGCAGCAGCAAGACCGGGGTGGTCAGGCCAAAGCCCCAGCGTGCCGCGCTGGCCGCAGTCACCGGACTCTGGGAGGGCATGGCTTGGCCGATCAAAAGGCCCACCAGCGTAAAGCCCAGCATCACCACGCCAAAGGCGGCCGCCAGCACATGGCCCTGGCCGGCGCGGTGCCAGATCGGTTCCTTGCGAAAGAAGAAGTCGATGAGCACCAGAATCAGCAGGTTGACAACGCAACTTCCCAGCGCATCGCCCACGGCCAGGTTCGGGGACTTGGCCAGCGTGACACTGGTGATGCCGGTGGCCAACTCGGGCAGCGAGGTCACGGTGGCCAGCAAGGCCAACCCGATCCAGCTGCCCGACAAGCCCGTGCGCCGCGCAATGGCATCCGCGTGGCGCGAAAGCTGGTAGCCCGCGCCGCCAATCAAGGCAGCACAGACGGTGAATTCAAACCAGATAACGTACAAGGCGTTCATGCCGCAGCGGTGTCTGGCAAAGCATCCACATCACCAATACCCTGCACAACAACGGATGGCTTTGACATGTCGCATGGTCGCCATTCGTGTTGGCAGTGTCTGTGCAGCAGGCAACGTAGACCCTCAGTGGAACAACTGGTACTGCAACAGGTAGACCCCGGCACCTGCCAGATAGCCCACAAAGGCCAGGCCGCTGATCTTCTTGACATACCAGAAGAAGTGGATTTTCTCCAACCCCATGGCAGCGACACCGGCGGCCGAGCCGAT
>CAIYKK010000468.1 GCA_903926695.1 uncultured Burkholderiales bacterium | reverse complement strand
TTCGGTCATTTGCAACTAATCTGAGTCGGAAAAGCCGCTGATTGCAAGTCCGAGTGTTTTCAAACGCGAGTCACTACATTTAGTAGATGCTGGCGCACGTCTGGCGATAAACCCACGTGACGCTGCTACGGGCGCGGACTTTGTCATTGCCATGGTGCGGGACGATGAGGCATCACACCAAGTGTGGTGTGATGAAGTATCGGGTGCACTGGTGGGGATGAGACCAGGCGCTATTGCAATTGAAAGCTCGACCCTGTCGATCGAAGCAGTTCGGGTTCTTGCCACCGCTGCAGCAGCGCACGGGGTGGCCTTTCTCGACGCGCCGGTGTCCGGCTCACGTCCTGCAGCGCAAGCAGGCTTACTTGTCTACCTCGTGGGCGGCGACAAAGCTGCATTCGAGCAGGCAGAGCCAGTGTTGCTCTGCATGGGTTCCTCCGCCCAACACGTCGGTCCTGTTGGACACGGTGCAGTAGCCAAGCTGGTTACCAATGCTCTTCTGGGCATCCATGTCACCGCGCTGGCAGAACTCATAGGGCTGTTGAATCACCAAGGTGTTTCCGCCCAGCAGATTCTGCAAGCAGTGGCTAGAACCCCGGTATGGGCGCCGGTGGACCATTACCTGTCCGGCTCCATGCAGGGCGGGAACTTTGAGCCGCAGTTCCCTGTGGAGTTGATCGCCAAGGACTTTGGTTACACCGTAGCTGCAGCAGGGGGTGCCGCGCAAGCACCCATGATCTCGGCGGCTTTGGCTGTGTACGAGCGCGCAATGCAGTCGGCGCTGGGCAGCGAGAACATGACCGCGGTTGCCAAGCTTTACACGTCTTAAAGCGTGGTCTGCACGGACAACTGGCCACACGCGCGGACCAGTTGCTCACGCACCCACTGTTGCCGGTGGTCTGCGTGGGTGCGGGCATGCCAAGCCAGTATTTTGGTGAAGCCGGAGACCTCTAACGGTGGGGCTTGAACCTTGAGCCCCGTGGTGTCCTGCAGCAGGCGCGCTGGCACCAATGCCACCAGATCGCTGCTGTGCACCATGTCGAGCAGCATCCCAAAACTGGGGACCGACACCATCACCTTTCGCGCCAAGCCCCGGCGCGAAAGCGCGTCATCGGTAGGACCCGCAAAGCCGCCCCCTTGCAGTGACACGATTCCATGGTCCAAGGTGCAAAAGGTCTCCAGCGTCAACGGCCTTGGAGCAGCGGGATGCTGATTACGCATCACGCACACATAGCGCTCTTCAAACAAGGTGCGACTGTGCAAGTCAAGAGGCGCCAGTTCGGGCGTTACCAACGCCATATCCAACTCGCCACGTTCCATCCGCTCCATGAGCACGGGGCCGTTAGCTTGAACGACTGAGATTCGAATACGGGGTGCCACTGGTCGCAATGCGGCCACAAAAGGAACGACTACCGCACGTAAGGCATAGTCCGTCGCGGACAGGGTGACTGTGAACGCTGCTGTGGCGGGATCGAAACTGGTGGGCTGAATCAGAGCCTCAATGTCAGCCAGGATGCGCTTGATCGGTGCCTTCAACTCCAGCGCCCTCTCCGTAGGCGCGATCCCCCGCTGCGCCCGGACAAAAAGCGGGTCCCCAATGGCATCGCGCAAGCGGTTGAGAGTAGCGCTAACTGCCGGTTGCGTAACTGCAAGACGCTCAGCGGCTTTGGTGACATTGAGCTCGTCGATCAGTGCGTCGAATGCCTTTAAGAGGTTCAAGTCCAAGTTGCGAAGTTGCATGGCCTAAAGCTTGGGTGATTGGGAATAAAGGGAAATTTCCAGGCAGAGACTCAACTTATCC